>NZ_QLNF01000102.1:0-21891 GCF_003261015.1 Agrobacterium sp. MS2
GATCATGTTGCTGACGCCCTTGGAAAAGGGGCGAAGGTCGTTACCGGCGGAAAGCGCCATGCGCTTGGCGGGACGTTCTACGAACCCACGGTGCTGACAGGTGCAACGCAGGCAATGAAGGTTGCCCGTGAGGAAACCTTTGGACCAGTCGCCCCACTTTTCCGGTTTGAAACGGAAGAAGAAGCCGTTGCCATGGCGAACGACACCGAGTTTGGTCTGGCGGCCTATTTCTACACCGAGAATGTCCGCCGGACATGGCGTGTCGCAGAAGCGCTCGAATACGGCATGGTGGGCCACAATACCGGCCTCATCTCCAATGAAGTCGCACCGTTCGGTGGCGTAAAGCAGTCCGGACTGGGCCGCGAAGGCTCTCACTACGGCATCGATGAATATCTTGAAATCAAATACCTGTGCTCGGCAATCGGCTGAGGTCACGCTGGGAGGATCAAATGACCATCAACCCCTTCGAATTCCGCACCGTTCCCTCCATGCAGGTTGCTTGGGGTGGCGCCCAGCGTCTGGGAGAGATTCTTTCCGATTGCCAAACGGCAACCGCTTCTCCTGACGATCGATGCTGCCCACGCCCTGGGCCACTGGGAAGAGAAGGCTTTACCTGGCTTCCTTGCCTCGACCGTTGACACGGTCCGCTCGGTTCAGAAGCTTCGCACCTATTCCGAAAAGCATGATGCGACGGACGCTACCGGTCATGACCCTGACGCTTGGGCGAACTTCAAGAAGGCTCCCGAATTCTACGCGTAAATAAGACACGCAAGCCAACACCTTGATACGGCGAGGTTGAGTCCAGCTTCGCCGTTTTTTTTTGTCTTATGAGCCAATGGCGCTGAGTCGAGCACTGGAGTGCGATGTTGCAAGGCCGCTTTGCTGCGACCCGCTCGCCACTTGCGGATATTGCGTAAAACGCGACTAATCCGGACCGTGTTGGGCTGTAATCAAAAACGGCTCCAAGAACATATACTGCATGAAATATCATAAGTGAGATTAGGTGGATTAGGCCCCGTTAGCAGCACCAAGCGCGGCAAAAACCTGCGGGGAAAATTCAAACTGTCGAGCTGTGCCCCGTCCCATCGAGTTTTTTCCCAGCGTCTCGGTCAGGATGCCGCGCTGGACCAAAAGATCGACAGTTTCGACCACGCCACCACGCGTCATTCCGGTAATTTCTATTACATTTGAAAGTGTTAGTTTTTGGTGGGCCTGGTGCATCAAATAGAGAATATTAAACATTCCAATCTGCTTGATCCGCGACTGTGCCGATTCACCGTCGAGCGGCTTCTCCAGGATTTCGCGCACCGCAAACACGGACAAGGCTTGAGCCTGCCATCTCTCACTTAAATTGCTTGCCATCTATTTAACTGTCCCTTATTTGCATAGTTAAAGAAGTGAATCGATTCGCCGGTTTGTCGAGGCGGGCGTTGAGGAAGCTGAAGGGGAGTGGGCATGAAGGGCCTTTTCGTTCGAACAATCATAGCAGCGTCAGTATTTGCTTCACTCTACACCATTTCGGAACTAGACGCTCGTGCCGACGAGTGGGGGTGCCAGGTTATTCTGTGCTTATCCAATCCGGGCGGCCCAACTCAATATTCCGAATGCAGGCCGCCTGTCGAAAAGCTTTGGAGGTGGCTGGCAAAAGGGCGCTCGTTTCCGACTTGCTCGGGCGCAGGGTTTCAAGCCTCTCGCCCTTTTTACGAACCATATCACTGCAACACCGGCTACCGATTATCCACTGGCTACGGTCCCAAAGGACGTGACGCGACGTGTCTTTCGACGTCGCTGCAGGCAGTGAGCCACAGCTTTTGCCTTTCGAATGGAGATGTCGACGATGCGAACAACAGCTTCGTCGTATCGCCGCGATGGCAAAGGGTGGACGGGCGATACGAATGCCTCGCCCGTACCCTAAAGCGACCGCTGGTCCGCGAGAAGCCTCGATATGTCGAGGTGACGATAGAGGGCGTCGGCAAGCAGAGGGTGTGGTTCTGAACATGCCCGTTGCCTTCCCAGATCTTGAGCAGGCCTGCGCGCCCTTCGTTTCAACTCCCGCAGGTGTGGTCAGCCTTCAAAGCGGGTCCGCTCCATTCCGCGTTCCGATCGAAACTAGTCCGCCGCTTCAGCGGCAACCTGCGCCCAGCGCCGAGGCAAACAAAGTCCCCACTTCCTGCGCCGCAACACGACATGACATACACATTGGCCTCGACGGGACAGGGTTGGAAGAACGGTGGAGATCGAACCGGTCGATACCCGGCGCTAGTTATCACCTCCCTAACCCCAAGGCTGCAGCGACGCTACTCGACGGCTACTACCGTCTCGCGACGAGGCGGCTTGCGGACCCTGCCAGCGCCGAGCAGGTGACGCACGCCTGCCACAGACATGACGATCCGTCGGTCGAAAGCCTTGTCAACTGCGACGCTCAGGTCCACCGCGAAATCGGACTGCGCCGACTGTTGATGGCTCAATCGACAAGCGGCGACACCGGGGAGGTGTCGCGGACAAACGGTTCGCCAAACTCTTCGCAGGCAGGTTCTGTTGCCGATGTGGCGGCCGAAAACACCCGTGGGGAGGCATCCGCGATCCCACCGGCGCCCTCGTGGGACGTCTTCAAGACCCGGCGCCGGTCATCCGTCCTGGTGTTTCAGGACAATCAATTGGAATTGGAGCAGAGTGAATGATAATCAGTTCCCCTATCAGGTCCGTCGCCACTTCGTCCGTCATCGCTGCCGCCGTTGTGGTGACGATGGTTGAGCCCGCCTTCGCGCAAGCCGCCGGTATCGAAACTGTCCTGCAGAACATCGTCGACATGTTGACGGGAAACATCGCCAAACTTCTGGCTGTGATTGCGGTCATCGTCATCTGCATCGCGTGGATGTTTGGCTATATGGACTTGAGGCGAGCGGGCTTCTGGATCATCGGTATTGGCGGTATCTTTGGCGCCACCGAACTCGTCAACACCATCGTGGGTGGTTGAAAATGGCGAGTGGGCGAACGGTTCTCGAAGAAGACACACTCTTTATCGCGTGCACGCGGCCTGCGATGATCGCCGGCGTCACGATCGAAGCTATGGGCTTCAACATCATGCTCACGACGATCCTCTATATCGTGGTTGGATCAATTTCCTACGCCTTCGTCGGCATCGTTTTCCATCTGATCTTCCAAGCGCTGGTCAAGCACGATCATAACATGTTCCGCATAATGCTCGCTTGGATCGAGACGCGCGGCCGGTCGCGCAACAGCGCCTATTGGGGCGGGGCAACACTTTCGCCTCTGACGCTGGCACGCCGCTTCGACGAGAGGGATATTGGAATTGCCTGACATCGGAAAACTCAGATCACGGGAACTCACGCCAGAGGCTTTCATCCCTTACGTGCGACACGTAGACGAGAAGACGATTGCGCTTGAGTCCCGCACACTCATGGTCATGGTTGCGCTCTCAGGCGTGTCTTTCGAGACCGCAGATTTGCTCGATCTCAACGCCCTCCATCGTGACCTCAACACACTCTATCGAAACATAGCCGATGAGCGGCTCGCGATCTGGACCCATCTCATTCGGCGCAGGGACAGCGATTATCCGGTCGGAGCATTTGCAACGCCATTCTCTGCCTCGCTGAACGAGAAATACCGGGAACGCATGGCGAGCGAACAACTTTTCCGCAATGATCTCTATCTGACCGTCCTCTGGTCGCCAGCGCGTGACCACGCTGACAAGGCTGGGAAGCTTTTGTCACGTCTTCGACGATCAAAACGCCTCGATACGGAATTGGATGAGGAGGCTCTAAAACAACTTAAGGATAAGGTCGCCAATCTGATGGCGGGCTTGAGGCGTTTCGAGCCACGTATTCTTTCCCTATACGAGGAAGAAGACATGCTGTTCTCTGAACCGAGCGAGGTGCTACACCAGATCGTCGGTGGGCGGCGTGAGCGTGTACCACTGACCGAAGGTCTTGTCGCCTCGGCAATTTACTCTGATCGCGTGATCATAGGTCGAGAAACCATCGAGATCCGGCATGAGGCAGAAAGCCGTTTTGCCGGCATTCTAAGTTTCAAAGAATATCCGGCCCGCACCAGGACAGGCATGCTGGACGGAATTCTGAACAGTCCATTCGAGCTCATTCTCTCACAGTCGTTCTGCTTTGTCTCGAAGGCGGACGCTCGCGTCATCATGGGACGTAAGCAAAACCAGTTGGTAAGCAGTGGCGACAAGGCAGCTTCGCAGATCGATGAACTTGACGACGCGATGGACGACCTGGAGTCCAATCGCTTCGTGATGGGCGAGCATCACCTGACGCTCTGCGTCTTTGCCCCTGCGTTGAAGGAATTAAGAGATAATCTGGCAAAGGTCCGCGCCAGCCTGACCAATGGCGGGGCTGTCGTTGCACGTGAGGATCTCGGCCTTGAAGCGGCATGGTGGGCGCAACTTCCGGGCAATTTTCGCTACCGCGCGCGCTCGGGTGCGATCAGTTCGAAGAATTTCGCAGCACTGTCACCGTTCCATTCCTATCCGATCGGGCAGAAGGACGGAAATGAGTGGGGACCTGCCGTCGCGGTGCTCAAGACCGCCTCGGGCTCGCCCTACTATTTCAATTTCCATCATGGCGACCTCGGCAACACCTTCATGTGCGGTCCATCCGGTGCGGGCAAAACCGTGATTGTCAATTTCATGCTTTCACAGCTGGAAAAACACGATCCATACGTGGTGTTCTTCGACAAGGATCGCGGTGCGGACCTTTATGTTCGCGCTGCCGGCGGCACCTATCTGGCGCTGAAGAATGGAGCCGAGACCGGCTGTGCTCCGCTGAAAGCACTCGACCTGACACCGGAAAACAAGGTGTTTCTGGCGCGCTGGGTCGGCAGGCTTGTGGGTTCAGCGACCCGGGAACTGACGGTCACCGAACTTCGCGACATTTCGGGGGCAATTGACGGCCTGGCCGACCTGCCCGCCGATCAGCGGACGATAGGGGCGCTGCGAACTTTCCTCAACAATACGGATCCGGAAGGGATTGCGGCCAGGCTCCGCCGATGGGAGAGGGGAGGGCCGCTTGGCTGGGTCTTCGACAATCCCATCGAGAATATCGGTTTGGCCGACTTGCGCGGATCAGGCAGATTTATAGGCTACGACATGACAGACTTCCTCGACAACGAGGAAATCCGCACGCCGCTGATGGCCTATCTCTTTCATCGCGTTGAGCAACTGATCGACGGTCGCCGGATCATCATCGTCATCGACGAATTCTGGAAGGCGCTGCGCGACGAGGCGTTCCGTGATCTTGCGCAAAACAAGCTGAAGACCATCCGCAAACAAAATGGATTGATGCTTTTTGCCACGCAAAGTCCACGTGACGCACTGAACTCACCGATCGCGCACACGATAATCGAGCAATGTGCGACACAGATATTTCTGCCCAATCCGCGCGGCAATCGCGACGATTATGTCGAAGGGTTCAAACTCACTGAGCGCGAATACGAGCTCATCGCTCGTGAACTTTCGGCGGAGAGCCGGCGGTTCGTGCTGAAGCAGGGAAGCAACAGTGTTGTCGCGGAGCTCGATTTGAACGGTTTCGACGATGAGCTCGCCATCCTCTCGGGCCGGACTGCAAATGTCGAACTTTTCGACGCGATCCGCGCGGAGGTTGGAGATGACGTCGAGACCTGGCTTCCCATTTTCCACAAGCGAAGGAGTGCACGCTGATGACTTCCTATCGACTCCATGGCGTACTGCTCAGCGCTGTGCTCATGCTTGCCGCTGAAAGCGCGCCAGGGCAGGGGATTCCTGTCAACGATCAGGCTGCGATTGCCAAGCAGATCGAGAGCATCGCACAGCTAAAATCGCAACTCGACGCCCTCAATGCGCAGATCGAGCAGGCTCGAGAGCTTTATGGCTCGCTCAACAAGCTGACGGATATGGCGGATGTCGCCAACATTCTCAACGATCCGGCAATCCGCAAGGCGCTTCCCTCCGACTTCACTGCAATCGAGGGATTGCTCAAAGGCAAGGGGACCGGAGCGTTCGGCGGATCCGCCTCAAGGTTTCTGGAGAGTAACTCGACCTACCGCACCGACGCCGATGATTTCTATGCGCAGGAATTGTCCCGGATCCAGAATAGGAATGCCGGACAAATGAGCCTTGGTGAACAGATCTACAATGCGGCGAGCAAGCGCATCGACGGAATTGATCAGCTGCGGGAAAAGATTTCCACGGCTGGCGACGCCAAGGAGATTGCCGACCTGCAGGCTCGGCTGCAAGCCGAACAGGCATTCCTGCAGACTGATGTTCTGCGGATGGAGGGGCTGAGGATGGTGCAGCAGGCGCACCAGCAGGTCGATGAACAGCGCAAGGCCGAGGATTGGCGCCAACGGATGGACGCTATGAAGGCGGCATTGCAATGAGGCACCCTCTCATCGTCCTTTGCCTGTTGCTCTTGGCGGCTTGCTCGCAAGAAGCGGAGCGAACTTACACGGTGGACGAGTTCGTCGCCGACACCGGGTTACTGTCCCGCACGATTTCCGAGTGCCGCAACAATCCGGGTGGATTGCGCCAGACGCCCAATTGCCTGAACGCGGAGGCGGCCGACTTTAAGCGCCGGCTCCAGAATATGCAAAAGGCTTTGGGAGGCTGACAAAATGTACAAGGTGTTTGAGTTCATCGACGGTCAGTTCAAGCGGCCGTTAGAGACTTTCGTCTCCGATGGGACGTCGAATATAGGCGAATGGGCCGCTGGTCCTTTGACGGTGGCAGTGACACTTTACGTGGTGCTCTACGGCTACCTCATCCTTCGGGGCTCGGTACAGGAACCGATCCTCGACTTCGCCTTCCGCGCGATGAAGCTCGCTATCATAGTGATGCTAGTGAAGAACGCCGACGACTATCAGACCTATGTCACAAACATCTTCTTCGATGTTTTGCCACGCGAGATCGCCCAGGCGCTAAATGCAGGTACGGCGCTAAGTGCCAGCACCTTCGACAGCCTGCTGGACAAAGGGCAGGCCGCTGCTGCCGATATTTGGAAGAGGGCTTCCTGGCCGGTTGACATCGTCACGGGCGTGGGCGGCATGATGGCTATTGGCATCAGCTTTTTAGTGGCGGGAATCGGCTATGTCGTTTCCCTTTATGCACGTTTGGCTCTGGCGATCGTTCTCGCGATAGGGCCGATTTTTATCGCGCTTGCCATGTTTCAATCGACGCGCCGTTTTACGGAAGCCTGGATCGGGCAGCTCGCAAACTTCGTGATCCTTCAGGTCCTCGTCGTTGCCGTCGGTTCGCTTTTGATCTCCTGCATGGACTCGGCCTTCACCGCAATCGACAGCTATAGCGACATCCTTATGCGCCCTACCGCTCTTTGCGCCATCGGGATAGCTGCCCTTTATGTATTCTACCAGCTGCCCGGCATTGCATCGGCACTGGCGTCTGGCGGCGCCTCGCTGGTCTATGGTTATACGACGGCACGTGACGTCCATGAAAGCACGGTGGCCCGAGGAGCCTCTTATACGGCCCGGATGATTGGTCGCGGTGCCCGGTTTGCCCGCCGCGCATTCGGATCAAGGAATGCCAGCGTAGACACCAGTCCAGAACAATAAGCAGAGGATCGCTGAATGTTTAAGCCTGCCCTGTTGCTCGTCTTTTCAGCCGCACTTGTCGGCTGCGCTTCAATGACCCACCCCTTGCCAAAATGTGACAGCTATTCACGCCGCCCAATGAACCGGTCGATGTGGGAATGGGACGGCGACACTAAGCTCAAACAGCAGCAATCTAACGCGAGTCCGTCCACTTCCGTCACGCCCTTTGCCGAAGAGGCCAGCCAGACCGCAGCTTTTGCGTATCTGGATATCGAGGCTTCCTATCGCCGTTGTGAGGGCTGAGACATGGTGGCGGCAGATAATCTTAAGAGCTACTTCGACAAAGCACGCCGTTTCGACCAGGACCGGATGATCCAGATCGAACGATCAAACAGGATTGCCTGGTCGATCGCCATGGCGTCAGGCATCGTCGCCGGTGTAGCCGTCTTCGCGGTCGCGAGTCTTACACCCCTCAAGACGGTTGAGCCGTTTGTGGTGCGCGTCGACAATTCGACCGGCATCGTCGATGTCGTGTCGGCTCTGACATCGACGGCAGGCACCTACGACGAGGCGGTGACCAAGTATTTCGCCGCGAAATATGTAAGGGCCCGCGAGGGTTACGTCTGGAGCGAAGCACAGGAGAATTTCCGCACCGTCGCTCTTTTGTCGACGCAGGCCGAACAGACGCGTTTTGCGGCCCTCTACCGTGGCACCAACCCGCAATCGCCTCAAAATACTTACGGTCGCGGCGCCACTGCAAGGATCGATATCGCTTCAATCTCCCTCATCAATGAGAATGTGGTCTCCGTGCGCTACATGCGAACGATCATGCGTGGCGAGGAAGTACGAATGACCCATTGGGTTGCGTCGCTGACCTACTCCTACGCCAACGCTCCGATGTCGTCGTCGGACCGTCTCGTAAACCCGCTCGGCTTTGCCGTCAGCGAATATCGTGCAGATCCGGAGGATGTGAGATGATGCGGACCCCAACAATCCTTATGGTAGTCCTTCATGTTTTGGCGTTGCCAGCGCTTGCCCTTGAGGTTCCAAGCGGTGCATCGCAAGACAGCCGGGTCCGGTTCGTGAACTACCAACCCTACAATATTACGAGGGTCGTCGGCTCTTTACGGTCATCCGTGCAGGTTGAATTCGCTGCGGATGAAGAAATTGCCCATGTCGCCCTCGGCAATAGCGTTGCCTGGGAAGTTGCGCCTGCCGGCAACACTCTGTTCCTGAAACCGCGCGAGAACCAGCCGGTGACGAATATATCCGTGGTGACGACGCGCAGGAATGGTTCGACCCGTAGCTACCAGATGGAACTAACGGTGCGCGACGGCTCGGTGGAGGCTGGTCAAAACACCTACTTCTACGTGAAGTACAGATATCCGGACGACGAAGCCGAGCTTCGCCGACGCGAGGCAGCATCGAGGGCGCTTGCGGCCCGGGCGAAGGACGCAGACGACGTCCTTTCGCTTCACGAAGCATATGGCCCTCGGAACTGGCGCTATTCAGCCCAGGGCTCGCATGCACTTGAACCGCAAAGCGTCTATGACAACGGCAAGATCACGACCTTCGCCTTTGTGGGTAATCAGGAGATGCCCGCGATCTATATGGAGAACTCAGATGGATCCGAAAGCCTAGTTCCGAAATCAATCGATCGAGATCTGGTGATGGTTCATGCGATCAGCCGCAAGTTCATCCTACGTCGGGGTAAGGATGTGCTCTGCATCTTCAACGAAGCCTACGACCGCGTAGGTATCAATCCTGACACCAACACGACGTCTCCTTCGGTGGAGCGCGTCATGAAGAGTGACATCACCGGGCAATAGTGAAGGGAATAGTCATGGATCAGGACGTCGAGGATCGCATCCCCGGAGAGCGTGCCGAAATTAGCGCGAGTCGCGGGGTGGACACGAACCCTGTTTTGAAACGCGGCGCTGTTGCAGTTGCGATCATCGCATTCGTCGGCTTCGCACTGTGGTCAACGACGGGAAAGAAGGGGAGAGAAGACAATGTTCAGCCTGAACGGATCGTTATACGCCAGACGACGCCCTTCGAGGCTGCAAAAGAGAAAGTTGAGCCGGAACAGCCGGTGCCTGAAATAAAACTGCCGACGCCCGTCGAACAACCGGTCACTGAAGAGAAGGACGAAATGCTCGATTCCGCTCGCCGTGCCCCCGTCATGGCCTTCAGTGGCGGCAACAAGAACCGGAAAGATGGGAGCGAAAGTGCTAGTTACTATTCTTCCGACAACGAAAATTTCTTGTCCCTCGATAACAAGGTGACCGTCCAGAACCAGCAGAACAATGAGCAGGATCGTTTCGATGGCCTGCTGCGGCCAACGCGGCTTGAAGGCTCGAGGGCCGGCACACTTGGAAACCGCAACTTCACCGTGGCGATGGGAACGTCTATTCCTTGCATTCTTGAAACCGCGTTGGCATCCGACCAGCCGGGATTTACCACTTGTGTAATCAACCGCGATGTTCTTTCTGACAATGGCAGGGTGGTCTTGATGGAAAAGGGCACGCAGGTTGTCGGCGAATATCGTGGAGGGCTTCAACGCGGGCAAAAGCGCCTGTTCATTCTCTGGAATCGCGCGAAAACACCGAAGGGCGTTATCGTCACTCTCGCATCACCAGCAACCGACAGACTTGGTCGTGCCGGTTTCGACGGCTATGTCGACACCCATTGGTGGGAGCGGTTCGGCAGCGCTCTTCTGCTTTCCGTTGTCGGGGACGCGACGAACTATGCAAGCAGTCGGCTGCGGGACAGCGATGTCGACGCGCAAAAAACAACGAGTGCAAGTCAACAGGCGGCCGCAATCGCGGTCGAACAGTCCATTAATATCCCGCCGACCCTCAATAAACATCAGGGTGAGCCGGTTTCGATCTTTGCGGCTCGCGATCTCGACTTTTCCGGCATCTACGGCCTTCGGGTGAGCGAACCCAGAAACCGCGTTTTTGATCGTGCAGTCCTAGGGGATTTCGCGCCACGATCAACGCTCCCGACGAAATAGGGCGCGAAATGTCACTCAGGCAGGATTCGGCTGTGGTCAGCGAGCTGTTAAAGCCGTTTTCGACATTCCTTCAGGACGGGACCCTTTTTGAAATCATTGTCAATCGGCCTGGGCAGGTGTTGACTGAAGGTCTCGGCGGTTGGCGGACTCATGAGATGCCAGAGCTAAGCTTCGAAAAACTCATGCGTCTTACCCGGGCCGTAGCGAGTTTCTCAAATCAGTCGATCGATGAGACGCATCCAATATTGTCTGCGGCGCTACCAGGGGGTGAGCGGATCCAGATCGTTATTCCCCCGGCGACGATCAAGGACAGTGTCAGCATAACGATCCGCAAGCCATCCTCGATCGACTTCAGCCTTGATGATTTGGAGGAAAAGGGATTTTTCCAGGGAGCATGCGCGGCGAAGAGTATCTCCTCCCCGCAGGATGAGGAACTGAGCGAGACTTACCGTTCGGGCCGTTTCAAGGATTTCCTGCGACAGGCCGTCATCGCTCGGAAAAACATTATTATTTCTGGCGCCACAGGCTCTGCGAAAACGACACTTTCCAAAGCACTGATCAAGCATATTCCCGAAAACGAGAGGGTCATTTCCATAGAGGACACTCCAGAGCTCGTTATCTCACAACCGAACCACGTGCGCTTGTTCTACTCGAAAGGAGGACAGGGGCTTTCTCGCGCCGGACCCAAGGAACTTCTCGAATCCTGCCTTCGTATGCGACCGGATAGGATTATGCTGCAGGAGCTTCGCGACGGGACGGCCTTCTACTATATCCGGAATGTGAATTCGGGCCATCCCGGGGCAATAACCACCATCCATGCCAACTCCGCAGAACTGGCATTTGAGCAGCTTGTCCTGCTCGTCAAGGAGTCAGAGGGCGGCGCGGGCCTTGATCGGGCCGACATCTTCGCATTTTTGAAGGCAAGTATCGACATCGTTGCTCAGTGCATGCGCGACAAAGGGAACTTTCGGCTGTCTGAAGTTTATTTCAGGGGCGCGCTCGTTTAGAGCCAAGGCTTAGCAAACTGAGCGTCTCACGGGGCTCCGGGGCGCATTGACGTAGCTCTGCGTTGGGAGTTTGCTTGCGTTGTGTATTCATGATGTGCCGGCAAGCCGGAAATGCTCGCTCGCTCGCAAGGCCCATGTTGGAGGAGCTAATCCAACTGCATCATGCCAGCCCGAAGGGTAGGTGTAGCGGCTTGCCAACATAAGCGCCTCTGCTCGCAAACATCGGCATTTTCTGCTCGAATTATCTGACAATGGAGCGGGCGTCGTGCTCACGCTCTTTGCCAATGTGCTCGCAAACATCCGGGTCTGCTTGCAAACATCCGCCACGTGCTCAGATTAATTGCCAGCGACGGCATGGTCAAACCGGGACGCCTGCCTGTCGTAGTTGCTCGGTCAGCTGACGGGAATATTCGGGATCAAGGGTGCCCGCCAGGAAGGCGCGGATATCCGACGGCCGAGCATTGAGGTGCGTGACCAGAGCCGTCGCATCGTAACCATTTCGGGTCAACGTCGGTTCGAGATCGTCGATGGCGCGGGACAGGACCTGCTCGACGATTTCGGCGGTAACCGGCTTGGCGCCGAGGCGAAAGCCCTGCTCGAATGCGAGGGTGAGATGCATCTCGATCTGAAGCGGCGTGCGCAAACGTTCGGCGATGAGGTCGATGGCTTCTTCCTCGAGGAGTTCGCCAACCTTTACGCCTTCGGCCGCACAGGCGCCAAGCAGCCAGGCAACATAGTCGCGGCGCGCGGAGCCGATCCCCTCGTAGTCAAAAATGGTCGTGCGGTAGCCAATCTCCTCCATTTGCGGCCGGCGCAGATCATTGCGCAACCGGGGATGCCCGACAAGAAGTACGGAAAGGAGCACGCCGGCGTCGGCGACCACCTCCATCAGTCGCTTCAGGCCGGTTAAGGTCTTGTGGTGCAGGTCATGGGCCTCGTCGACCACGAGGACGATCGGCCGTTTGCCTTTTTTCATGATGTCGCGCAGGTCGCGCTCCCGGCGCTCGGCCTGCTTGGGGATCTTGACCTGCGCACGATCGCCGGGAGACAAGTCGTAGAACAGGGCTTCAATGAGCGATGGCAGCGAAGTGCGCCGCTTGTCGACCGCCAGCGATTTGGCGAGTGCGACCTTGCCGGCTTTGGTGAGTTCGGCCTCGATGCGGCGCAAAAGGTGGGTTTTCCCCGAACCGACCAGGCCGGAGACCACGACAAGCCGACCGGTCTGGACGGCCGCACACACCTCGCGGATGATCGTGCGCTGATGCTCGGTCTCAAAGTTGCCGGCCCCTTGGAAAGGCCGGTCGAGGCCGTAACTGGATTGAACGTCAGCGAGCATCATTCTTCCTTTCTTCGCGCCTGGAAGCGTTCGCGGATACGGGCCGCGATCATCTTTTTGTCGAGTGTTTCTCCAAGCAGTTCATTGATGAAGGCGCGGTCACCGGCATTCATCGCGCCGATCGGCCGGCCGAGCTGGTCGGCGATGGCCCCACGGGCTGCGAGGCCATTTGGATAAGCGGTCTCTATTGCGGGTTCCGGAAACGGTGTCCGCCGTACACTCAGCCCAGCCGTGGTCGGGGGCAGCGAAGGCAATGGACGATCCCCGCCGGTGACCGCGGCGCGGGGGAGCCCAAGTTGGTCTGCCAGGCGCACCACCTTGTCGAGCCGCTCTTCGAGCTTGCTCTTCTGGTATTTGCGATAGCGAAAGAGGGGAACCGCCCCGCGCGAAGGTTGGAATGGACCGAAGCGCTTGCCCTCATGCTCGACGAACAGTTCCTGATCGAACAGGCCCCAGAGCAAGGTCACCGTTTCGCCGGCAAGTTCGGGCTCGACCTCATAGGATGCGCCTTCGACCGATACGGTCGCGTCTCCAGCAACCGTCCGTCGTTCCGGTTCGCGCGCAAAGGCGCAGAACCGCTCCCAGGAGCACATCGCCCGCACCCCGTCAGGAGGAAGATGCCGCAGCCAATCCTCGATGCGTGCATGAGACTCTGTGCGATGGTCGCCGTTATTGTAGGTGACCAAGGCGCGCCTGAGCCAAAGGTTGGCTTCCTCTTCGTCCTTCGGCTTGTGGAAATGATAGAGGGTCTCGTGCACTTCCTTGATCGTGCGAAACGGCCGCTCGACCTTGCCTTTCGCTCGCGCCGGCGTGCGCCGCTCGCTGTCCGACGGGGGCATATGCGTGAGAACCCGGACACCAAGGCTACCCATGACGGACTGGAAAACGCGCGAGCGGCTCACCGGCCCGTTATCCATATGGATGGTCGTTGGAATCCCCTGAAGCGGCAGTTCCGGTTCAGGCTTGGCGGCGAAGGCATTGTAGAGAAAGCGCAAGGCGGACTCCGCGTCCTCGCCGTAGACGGAGCGGTATTCCTGATAGCTCGCGCCGGAGCGATCATCGACCACGGAGAACAGCATCAGCGTCGGCCGGCCGCGCCCTTCCTCGACCCAAAGCGGCGCTTCCACCTGCTTCAGGTCGGACGGGCTCATGTCGAAGTGCCAGAGTTCGTTGGAACGCCGCGCCTGGAATCGGACGGCAGCCACCGGGCGGGTGACGCGCGCATAATCCAGGCCGGAAACACGCAGCAGCCGATCGACCGTTGCGCGTTTCAAGATGCCGGGCGGTGCACGGACCAGGCCATCGGGCGTCACCACGCCGTCTTCCTCAAGCAGCTTGATGGCGCGCGCCGTGGAGATATGCCGCCCCTTCCGGTTCGCCGTTCTGATCTTCAGGGCCGCGATGATTTCGGCATAGGTTTCCATCTCCGGCTGCGGGGCGATCCGGGAGGTTCCGTGATCGGCGCGCCGTACGGATTTCGGGCGGTTCAACTCCCGCAGCGCCCGATACAGGGTCCAGATCGAGATGCCGTAGGCATCGGCGGCACGAGCAACAATCTCGGTACGGCCTGGATCACGGGGAGAAAGCAGCGACAATCGGCGTCGAAGATCGACAAGAGCCTCTCCGGGCGGCCGCTTTCTCCGCTCAGCCATGGACGTCCTCGGATTCCACTGTTTTGGGAGAGCCACCCTTCTTGCCGATATGACGATAGAGGGTTGCAACAGAAACCCCCATGCGCTGCGCAATATTGCGTACCGGTATGCTGCCTTCCTTCATCAGGGCGCGCGCCGCGGCAATATCGCCCGGGCGCATCGCGGGCGGGCGGCCACCCTTGCGGCCACGTTGCCGCGCCTCGACCAGTCCAGCCGTCGTGCGTTCGCGGATCAGAGCACGTTCGAACTGGGCGATCGCACCGAAGACATGGAAGGTCAGCATGCCGCCCGGCGTCGTCGTATCAATGCTCTCGGTCAAGGACACGAGCCCGATCTTCGCGCGCTCCAACTCTTCCGCCGTCGCGATGAGCTTCTTTAGCGATCGCGCCAACCGATCGAGTTTCCAGACAACGAGCGTGTCACCAGTGCGAAGCACGTCGGAGAGAATTCGGCCCAATTCCGGGCGGTCATCGCGAGCGCCTGACCCGCGCTCGGTAAACACCTTCTCGCAACCGGCGCGTCTCAGCGCCTCAAGCTGAAGCTCCGGATTTTGATCGATCGTGCTGACCCTGGCGTACCCGACCCGCATAGCCATCCAAATGTTCTTGAAAGTCGTTGGACACATAGCATTTTGCGACAACCGTTTCTATAACAGTTTTGAGAAGATTCCATCGCGCCATTCAAGGGGCGTGACGGCATGCGCTATGGCATGCTCAAAAACCCTCGTTTATGACAAACGATCCATGGAAACCAACTATGTGTCTGACGGCCGAATATTCGCGACATGGAGCAGGGAACCTTACGCATCGAAAATCGGGCGGTCCCCGATCTTGTCCCCCTTGTATGGGATACTCCGGGAATTGAGGCGGCGATACCAAAGGATGCGGTCGGCCAGGCCGTTACCATGTTCGAGCCGCAGGAATGCGCCAACTACTTCAAATCTTGCGGATATGACCCCGAGTAATGTGGACGTGCTCTAGGTCACCCAGAGGGGCGCTCGCATCGAGTATAACCTTAAGCGCGATTGCTTCCGGTGAACCATCCTCCATATGTACGGGATGTACAGCCCACACAGACTTTTCGAGAACCACATTCTCAACAGAAACCTCATAAAGCCTACCCGACGCGAGCTCATCGAGGACAGTGCTCCTCATCACGATCGAAATGCCGAGACCAGCTCGAACTGCATGCTTCACAGCCTCAGTGCTCCCGACATTGAATGAGATTGGGAATTGCTCTGCCGCTTGGCCGAAGGCCTCGCGGAGCACGGATCCGGTACCGGTTCCACGTTCTCCGCCAATGAGGGACTCTTGAAATAACTCTGCCGCTTCAATTGTTTTTCGCGTCCTCCAATTATGCTGTGGGGATACGATTATTACCAGCTTTTCCTTCCGCCAAAGGCGGGCTTGATATCCTTTTCGATCGTCCCACCATTCGGTAAAGGCTAGATCAATCTCCTTCCTCAAGAGCTTTTCGATGATTTCAGGATTTGAGGCAACGGCCACCTCAGGTGGCCGGCCTTGAGCATCCTGTAAACGCTTCAAGTGGACTGGCAAAATATAGGTACCGATGTTAGTACTGGCACCCAACGTAATCCGGCCGCTGTGCAGGCGGTCCAGAGATCTCTTCGTGACGGTCAAAAGGCTGCGTGCGAATGGCAAGAATACGAGCCCTTGCCGAGTCGGCACACACTTGTCCTTCCTCCTCTCGACCAGCCGCACCCCTAGTATATCCTCCAATCGTTTCACATTATGTGAGACAGTCGGTTGGGATATCTGAAGCCGTCGCGACGCCTCGTGAAAGCTGCCAGTTTCGATTACCTCTATGAATGCTGCGACATGCGAAAGGCTAAACATTACTTTCTCTAATCAAGGAATTAGTTGAACCTCGTTAATTGCCGCACGAGGTCTTCGGCCTTGGACAAAATCTATAATGTTGTCAGCAGCCTCGTGCTCGATAGCCAAACGCGACTTCGCCACTGCTGAGCCTATGTGGGGTGTCAAGATCGAATCATGTTCGCGATTGAGGAGACCCCCGTGGACCTTGTCAGGCCGGTCGGGTCTGGCCCAGTCCTCCATCTCATAAACATCAGCGGCGTAGCCTCCCAAGCGCCCCGCCTGCAATGCAGCGACAACAGCCTCTTCATCAACCACGCTTCCGCGTGCAGGATTAATAAGAAGTGCTCCTTTGGGCATTTTGGCGAGTTGTTCAGCGCCGAGGAGATGCTTCGTTTCGGCCGAAAGCGGGAGTGCACACACAAGAAAGGTAGACGACGAGATCAACTGGTCAAATTCAAGAGGCTTTACGTTCAGTCTGATCTCATCGGCTTTGTCCAGGGATTGACGATCCCAGTACGACACAATGGCGCCGAAGGTACTTAGGCGCTGCGCTATAGCTTTTCCGATCGCTCCCATCCCTAAAATGCCGATTGCTGTGCCCTGCAGCCCAAGGCCGTAAAACCGAGGGCGCCAACCTTTGTAATCCCTCCTGACGCTCTTGTCGCCTGGCAGAATGTGCCGCCCAAGAGCAATCATCAGACCGATTGTAAGTTCGGCTGTCGGGTCAGTGAGAAGATCGGACACTATCGTGACGTGGACTCCACGCTGCGTGCAGGCTTCGATGTCGAAGTTATCGAAGCCTTTCAGCGCACATGCCACAAGTTGAAGATCGGGAGCGTGCGCGAGTACAGACGCGTCGATCATGTCCGGCATGAACGCCATCATCGCCTTGGCGTCGCTCAATTCTGCGAGCAGTTTCTCGCGGGGCCATGTATCATCAGTATCGTTGCAAACTAAACGAGCGTGGGGAGATAGCTTTGAGATAATCTCCTCGTGGACGCGATGGGTGATTACTACCTTTGGGAGCATTTAATTTATCCTTCTATTGCAGCTGGCGGCGGAGGAGAGCGCCGACCTGGTCAACGATGGTGACCATCAGAAGGACAACGAGCATGATCGCAAGAACCTCCTGATAATTCATGATCCGGAGGGATGTCATCAACTCGAAACCGATACCACCAGCTCCCACAGTGCCCAGGATTGTCGAGGCGCGGAAGTTGTACTCCCACCGATAGATGGTCACATCGGCCAATTGCGGTAGAACTTGTGGCAAGATCGCCCGCGTCACGATCTGGAACGGCGACGCACCAGCTGCGCGTGCGGCTTCTATAGGCGCATTATCGCAATGCTCGATCGCCTCCGCAAAGAACTTGCCCACCATGCCAACCGAGTGAAGACCAAGAGCCAGCACGCCTGGGAGCGCTCCAAATCCCACTGCCGCCACGAAGACGATGCCCATAATCAGCTCCGGGATCGACCGTAGACCATTCAACAATCCACGCGAGATCATATAGATGACAGCGTTGGGTGCTGTTTTCCCTGAGGCGAAAAAGCCAACTGGAAGTGATATCAGTACCGCGATCGCAGTCCCAGCTATACTCATCGCCAGAGTGTCGATGAGAGGGCTGATCCACTCCAAGCCTCGGTTGAAATCCGGGGGAAACATTTCCGTACCGAGCTGCCAGAGCGCAGGAAACCCAGATCCCAGACGCTCCAGATCAAGAAGACCGGAGTGATAACTGCTAACAATGATCACACACGCAATTGCCAACGCGATCACGCCAGCTCTGGTCCAAGCTTTGTTTTGATGTTGAAGGATAGAGTCGTAGTCGGCCGACGGCTGTGTCATCACATATCCTGGAAGAAAGGACGCAGGCCAGCGCCTGCGTCGAAAGGTGAGAAACTGTCTCGAACGCGCCTTACTGACTCAGGTCCAAGTTCAGCACTTTACCGAGCTCACGGACGACGTCGTAGGCTTTGTCATCGATCGGAGCGAACCCATCGGCTTTGAAGGATGCCAATACCTTTTCGTCTTTAAGGTCGATGAAGGCTTTGGTGATCGCCTCTTTCAACGAAGTGTCAAGATCCGACCGCATGGTCCAGGGGTACTGCGGGAACGGATCGGACTCGGCGAGGGCGATAACTTTCTTAGGATCAATGGTGCCACGAGCGACCATTGAATTGTAGATGGGCAACGAAAGTCCGCCAATCTGAGCATTGCCATTCTGCACTGCAATAGCCACGGCATCATGCGACCCTACGAAGTTCTCGCTATAGTCTTTTCCAGCCTCAACTCCGGCCTTAAGCAGCATAGATTTCGGGATAAGGTGGCTTGAGGTGGAAGCCACGTCCCCAAACGCGACCTTTTTCCCTTTTGCATCTTCAAGGCTTTCGATGCCAGCCTCTGCATTGGCGACAACTACAGCGCGATAGGTAGTTTCGCCATCCTTCATAAGTGCTGCGAAAGGCTCGATATCAGCCTTGGTTTTCGCGAGCGTGTAAGAGAGCGGCCCGAAATAAGCCAACTCAAGCCGGCCGAAACGCATCGCTTCGATCATTGACGAGTAGTCGGTCGTTACGATCAGTTCAATCTCCCGACCGAGTGTCTTCTCAAGATACTCCTCGAGAGGACGATTGTTTTTGATGACAGTGGCGGCGTTCTCGTCCGGTAGCAACGCGACGCGCAATGTCTCTGGATTTGAGCCAGCATGCGCCAACGAACTCCAGCCAAGAACGGCGAGGAATGCGAGGGACAGAAGCTTCTTCATAATGCGGCCTCCATGGCAGCTAAAGGTTGATCATACTCGTAGTTGGACAAATCTTGTGTTGTGGTCGGATTTCTTGGGGCGCTGCGGTAGATCGACGCACACATTTGATCGGTCAGTTCGTCGACAGCGGCGTCCGCAACCACTTCCCCGTCGCGCATAGCAATGACCCGGTCGCCGAACCGGCGAGCTAGATCGATCTGATGAAGGCTGATCACAGCAGTGATGCCGTCGGCTGTGCATATTTCGCGAAGCTGCGACAGGACCTCGACAGCCGTTTCAGGGTCCAGACTTGCAACGGGCTCATCTGCAAGGACCAGTTGGGGCTTCTGGACCAGCGCGCGCGCAATGCCCACCCGTTGCTGCTGACCGCCGGATAGTTGATCCGCCCTGACGAGAGCCTTATCAAGAAGGCCTACGCGTTCAAGGCATTCCAACCCCAGCCTTCGATCCGAACGCGGCATAGGGAACAACGTACGCCAGCCAGAGTGGTAGCCCAGGCGGCCCGTCATGACGTTGTCGAGCGCGCTCAAGCGCCCTATGAGTTGGTGCTGCTGGAATATCATCCCAGTTCGCCTTCGGTGAATGCGAAGCTTAGTTTCCGCATCCAGAGCACCAATATCGTTAGAAGTGATCGAACCAGACGTCGGCGCAACCAAGCCGTTGAGTGTCCGGATGAGGGTAGATTTGCCTGCGCCGGATCTACCGAGGAGCACGACGAACTGACCCTGGTTGAACGTCAATGTCGTTGTCTTCAAAGCTTGGGTGCCGTTGGCATAGGTCACGGCAACTCCGTTCAGAGCCAGCATCACAATAATCCTGATCGTTAGTGGTGCATCGATTGAATATTTGCATCACTATGGGCGACATATGACGTCCGTTTATCAGGCTCGTGAAACTTCAATGACAGCACTTAAACTCAGCTCTACCTCCTCGCGTAGCTGCGATGGAGAAATTTCACCCAGAGCCGCCTGATCATGACGGCCCGGTCCCAATTCTACACCACCTTGACGGATGCTATCCCATATTCGGCCAGATAAACCGGCCCTTCTCCAGCCGCCGGGTAAAAAGGCAGGCGCCCAGACCATCATGCCAGATGATCTTCAAAATATCCGATCTGCGGCCCCTGAAGACGAAGAGATGCCCTGACAACGGATCATGCTGCAGAACCTCCTGCACCCGAAGCGCCAAGGAGGGAAAGCCACAGCGCATGTCCGTATATCCGCGCCTTCCTGGCGGGCACCCTTGATCCCGAATATTCCCGTCAGCTGACCGAGCAACTACGACAGGCAGGCGTCCCGGTTTGACCATGCCGTCGCTGGCAATTAATCTGAGCACGTGGCGGATGTTTGCAAGCAGACCCGGATGTTTGCGAGCACATTGGCAAAGAGCGTGAGCACGACGCCCGCTCCATTGTCAGATAATTCGAGCAGAAAATGCCGATGTTTGCGAGCAGAGGCGCTTATGTTGGCAAGCCGCTACAGGTAGGGGATCACGCGCTTCCGTGCAAATTGGCCATGAACACCTCGGCCGGCGTCTTGTAACCCAGGCATTTGCGCGGCTGATTGTTCAGATGTCTCGCAAGTGTGGTCAGGTCGCGTTGTGACACCAACGCCAGATCGGTGTTGCCGGGAAGGAAGCGACGAAGATGTTTGTTTGCGTTCTCGACCGTGCCTTTCTGCCAGGGTGCACTGAGATCGCAAAACCAGCTGGATGCGCCCATCCCATCCTCCAAAGCCCTGAATTCGGCGAACTCGGTCCCACGGTCAAAGGTGAAGCTTCGACGTGCGAATGCCGGCAAGGGTGAGAATGATCTGATGATCTTGTCCATGATCGGACCGGAATGCCGACTTGGGTTCTTGATCAGCACGAGGTAGGCTCTTGCGCTCGACAAGCGAGGTGATGTTTGCCTGGCCGAATGGGCGCTCAAAGATCAGAAGATCACCTTCCCAATGACCGAATTCTAGTCTTTGCCCAACGATATCAGGCCTTTCCGAGATCCGATGCGTCGATGGAAACGCACCTCCGCGCGGTTTCCTCGAGCGCAATGGACGACGTTTGCGGCGCGCTTCCGGCAGGTAGTCATAGAGACCTAAGCCGTAATCCTCCTTACTGTAGATGAAGCGATAGATCGTCTCCTTGCACACACGAGCCAGGCATACGCCGTCGGAAACCAGGCGGCCGGCAATCTGTTCCGGTGACCAGCGAGCCTTCAATTGACTGATAATTTCCTCGCTCAAATCGGGATGACGTCTGAGCTTTCTCAGCCTGCATCGCCGTTCCCGAGCCAGATCATTGGCAAGCGTGCTGTAGTAGCCATCATAGTCCGGCAGTTCACGATCATGGAACGAGTTGCGCCTGATCTCGCGATATATCGTCGAGCGATGACGGCCAAGTAGACGCGCCATCTCGTTGATGGACACTTTGGCTGTCATCAGCTGATGAAGGCGTCGGCGGTCGGCGAAGGTGATTTGCGTATAGCATCGAGACATGTCGAAATCTCCGAAATGAAGCCATTGAAATTACTGGCATGTCGCACTTGGAAATAGAATGTACCCCGCTACAAACGATGTGGCGGCAAGGTTGGAATGTCGCGCATTGCGCAAAGTTAAAATGTCGTCTGCCGCTCTCGCAGCCCGTTAGAAATGCGACACTGACCGCCTCCTTGCTCTGACGGTCAGCCCCCGACCGGACCGGCTGGACCGGGTTGCAAGGGT
>NZ_QLNF01000015.1:0-15917 GCF_003261015.1 Agrobacterium sp. MS2
CCCGCCGATAAAGGTCGGGCTTTTGTGGAACAAGCACCAGGTCTGGACAGAGCCTCTTCGCCTCCTCGATCGGCATTACATTTTTTACGCCGTAGGCCTTTGCCTCACGACTGCACGCTATGACGGCCGTGCGGGTCGTGCCGGCGAACGGCACGACGCCGATCGGCCGCCCCCTTAAGCGCCGGTCACACTGCTGCTCGACGCTTGCAAAGAAGCCGTCAAAATCTAGGTAGAGCCGTTCGATCGTCTCCGGCTTGCGCATTCTGTCTTCGCTCCTGAATAGAACAAAAACAGAACAACGGAGAGACGGTTCCCGTCAAGAGGAATTTTTTCTTATGCAACGCTGTAGGCAGGATGCTTGGCGGCAAAAACCGCAAAAGGCCCGCATCGCGGGCCTTCAGGCTGCTGACAAACCTCCGGTAGGGTCAAAATGGCCTCAGATTCACGGAACGTCTCAGATTCAAAACGTGAACAAATCGGAATCAAAACCCCTCATTTTTGACTGTCGCCAAAAATCGAGGGGTTTGTAATCAATCTGAAGGCCCGCATCGCGGGCCTTTATGCTTGAACGACCTTTTCTTAGCCGAACGGCAGGAAATAGCGTCGGATTGCCTTTGCGATGCTGTTCGAGAAGAGAAGCATCGCTACGATCGCGAGGAGAATTGACAATTCGAAACTGTAATTCTTCGGGTCGTGGATGATGGTGTCTATTCCAACCGGAAGAAAAAAGAGCATGTAGCCAAGCAGGATCGGCATAACCGCGATAAGCGCTCCACGCGGAATTGAGAACAGCATCAGGAACGGCACGAAAACCAAAAAACGAAAGAGTTTTTCAGTTCCGCTCAAGCCGTGTGCCTCAACGTCACGAATAGGACGCAGATACTTAGGCAATGTCATATCCGGCCTCCTTTCGTGCCGAGTTTCATTCTGCAATATACATCAATATCGCTAACGTGAAAACCGGCACCCTTACCCGTTGGTTATTCTTTGCTGTGGCTTCGGTAGAAGTGCTGGCTTTGCGGCCTCAATGGATTTTCCAAGATGAGCTGCGCTGCCCATCGCTGCAGTGTTAGCGCGGAGTGCAGTGTGAGCGTCGAGATCGTCGCCGATATGGTCGAACCAGCGGAAAATCCGGCCAGGAAATTCTGCAATCAGCGAGAACGACCGCTCAATGATGACGAGATAGACCGCTCCCATAAAGCCCATGACGACAAAGATGCCGAGGAACCAAGCGAGGCTAACAAAGCTGTCGCCTACAAGTGCTTGTGCCGAGGTAAGGGCGTAATAGAGCCCGCCATTGATAAGCACGCCCATGATCCGGAACAGGATCATTCCGAGCAGGAGCCCAAAAAGCATGAGGACCGGCGTCAGGGTGAGCGCCAGGATCATGACGTAGCCGCGACGTGCTTGGCTGCCACCCATCCCCTTCCCTTCCATGGAGAGATGCGCGATCGCCCAAAGTGGGGCGGCGAATATGGCTTCCATTACGAGAAGGAAGAACGCGCCGATTCCGATCACCCAAGTCACCATCGGAACCATTGGAAGCACGAACGCAAGGAACATGCCTATCACGCCAATACCGCTGATCACCCAACCGACGAAGTTCGAGAGGACCGTTATCCCGGTTCCCACGTATGGAACTACTGCAAGGACGGAAAGCGCGATTATCGCGGCCGTTGTGTAGAACGTGACCTGTGTTCCGAACGTGACAAGACCGATCATCGGATCATTGGTGGCCCGCATTGGGTTCAGGAATTCCAGCGCCTGATAGAGAGATCCCGCGGATGGCATCCAGTCCGATATATCGCCGCCGCTGTCCGCGAACGCGACGCGTTCATTTACGAATGCCCTGATCCCGCTTCTCGCGACGCTTTCGTTCCACCACTCGACAGTGCCGTTGTAGGTTGCTGAAATCTGATCAAGGAACTTCTTCGCGTCACCATCGGCCGAGCCGAGTAAGTACCAGTTGTTGTCCGCATACTGTGACGCGATGGCGTTACGAACTGATCCAGCGGGGTTTGATGCGGCGCCGATGGCTCCGCCAGGAGTTACCTTAGGAAGTGCGGTTGCTACCGAATTGGAGTCGGCCGAAAGCCGTGCGATGAGCTGATAATAGAATCCGGCTTGCAACCAGCCGCCGTTCTTGAGATTGCCGGCTAGTGCCTGGCTTTGTGAATCTCCAACCGGCGTGACCTGCAACGGATCATCGGCTTCCGCAACGTCCTTGCCCGCCTTTTGCAGCTTATCCGGTCCAATGTACCCATCAAGTATTCTCGCATGCTTTTCCCGCCATGCCTTCAGATCCTCTCTCAAGTTGCGATAGTCCGGCATTAACTGCGGATTCCGCGAACTAATCGCCTGAGCGAGTTTGGCGGCAGTTTCGGTGAAGCCGTTGGCCGTATCGTCTACCGCCTTTTGCATGTCGGTGATGTAGTCATTATACGATTTGCCAGCGGCTTCAGCGAGCCGTTGAAATCCTGATGTCTGGCCGGGTAGGCTGACGATGCCACAAGCTCCATACGAATTCGGCAGACTGTATGCCATTTGCGGGACGCCGGATTTCATTTGCCACGGCCCACGAGATATGCCGTCAAGTCCATCACCGCCTTTGGATACTTCGAGATTGTACACGGCCTGGCACAGCTCGGCCCTCCACAGTCCTTGTAAGAATTGACCGTCAAGGGCGTCATAGTCACCGCCCACGACTGGCAACCGCTGTTCAACGATGAGATCGACCGTCTCATTCCAGAAGAATGAAGCGGTGGCCGTGCTCACGTTGACCATGTAGGCAATGCCATGCTGAGCGGCATTATATCCTGTCGGCATGGGGATGAGAGCGCCAACCGCGAGAATGGTGCGCAGCGGCACCCACATTGCCGAATGCCGTCTTCCAAGAATCTCACCCTCATGGGCGGTTTCAGTGACACCTACGATGACGTTGTAAATGAACAGGATTGCAGCAACGGCAAAGAACAGGACATTGAAATTGGCGATCAGTGAGGAAATCAGGGTTTCGTCGTTGGGGCCGGTGAAGAGCGGCCCAAATATCATGTTTAAGAAGGAATTAGACCGTGCGTCACCCTCGCCCTTGATAATGTCGGCAATGTTGATGTCGTCGGCGTGCGCGACGCTTGCCGAAATCATCCAAAAAGTAGCGAGAAGCCCCACCCGGTTCATGGTTAATCGTCCTTTGATAGGATCTGCATGTTCGAAGGCAGACGGTCGTTAAAATAATCCCGCACGGACCCGATACGGCCTTGCCGGATCTGCCATGCTCTAAAATCAGCCTTCATCGCCAAGGCAAAGGTGATGATGGCTACTAGGCACCCCCCGATAAGAAGATAGAAGGACCGATAGCCGAGCACGTAGAGAGCCGGGATAGCAGCAAGTGCTATGCAACCTGCTACCATGTAGATGCTGGAATCCCGGTCCCATGCTGCCAGCGCTGCATCTATTTCCTTTGCATTGAGCCCGTCACTCAATTCCTTGAAGCGCTGAATGCCGCCATCGGCATATCGATCTCCGAAGCTTCTCGCCTTTAACCGGCCTTTCGGTCGCAGCTCGCCGATCGTGTTCTGAACGTTGTCGGCGGCATCTTCCGCAGCATGTGATGCTGCGTTGAAAAAGACTTTGATGCCGAAAGCCCGTTTCAGGTTCCAAGAGGCGAAACGACGGATGCGACCTTCCTCACTCATTGCGCACTCGCTGTCGTTACGGTCGTGCGACTGTCGCGCTCATCGAGGCTGTTCGATAACAGTGCGGCAATAGCCGATGCTTGGCGACGCTCGAGATTGAACCGCATCCAATCGACATGAAGGTTGAGGGCCTGGGTTAGCAGTTGTTCGCGCTGCACCGCGGCTGGCGACATGCCAGCCAGTTCCTTGTGCCACTCCGGGTTTGAAAAGCGTGAGCGGACGAAAATATCCACTGCCTGCAGTTCGGAAACATGCTCGCCTACTTCGTAGGGATAGGATTCCGTCACTGCTTTTTTTGCCCAATCCGCAAGTTCTTTGCCGCCAGTCGGAGCCGCAATGTCACCGAGATAGCTGTAGATCGAATGTGCCGCTGAACGGCGTGTAGCATCGACTTGACGGGCAGCAACTTGAGCCCTGCCGGCGGGAGATTTCATCTCCGCTTGCGTGATCGGTTTTGGCGGAATCGGATCGACCATATTGTTGATCATCCGGACGTAAGCCTTGGAAACCTCACCGTCCGACGTATCGAGAGTGATCGCATCGGTCAGAAGGCGAACGTCAGAAGTCGGATCAGCGAAGCCGGCGACATTCCTCAACTCGTCACGGTCTGCAATGATCGCGTTCGCGACCGCCAAACCACCTTCCGTTACCGGCTTGCCAATATCCTCGTTGCCGTAAGACCAATTGCGGGATGCGTTGGCTACATCGTTGCCGCCATAGCCGGCGACCCCCTGCCCTGGCTTACCCATGCTGAAGATGCCCGACAAGTCGAGGCAGGCGGATGTCGCCGGATCGTATCGCCCGCCTTCGGCTGCAGCTCGGGCCTTCTGTCGCTCGCGGATGGTTTCTGCCATCTGAGCGGCTTCCTGGGTCCGTGAATTCGCCTCGATCGCGCGGTTCTGATAAGCGCTCAATTGAGCGACCCCCTTCAGGATGGTTTGCGCAATCTGATTGCCTACGTCCGTCGTATGAGAATTGATGTTCTCCTGAGCGCGGTAGACGATGTTTTGAACGCCACCACAGGAGCAGGCAGCCAGCGCCGCATCTCCGACGGAAAGGGACGCGAAAGCCGTTCCAGCAAACAGAAACGATTTGATGACTGCCTTCATCACAGGCCTCCCGGTCCATAGAGATCGTTGTAGAGATTATTCAAGAGCGAGCCGTCATTCTCTCGACGGCCAGAATTTTCCGTCGAGGGAGAATTCAGATTCAGGGAACCGCCCTTGTAATTGTAGTTCAAGGTCGGGACCGATCCCCCGCCCATGCCGCCCGGCAACTGCAAGGAATCGAAGGATGGCAATTGAAGCGCGGACTGGAGCGGTTCAGTCACCTTGTTCCACTGCTCTTGCGCATAGGAGCAGATTTGCTGTTCGGCGTTCGACAAAGCCTGATTGAAAATCTGGCTCAGGTCCGGAACCTGAATTGCGAAATCGAGATTGACCTTCATCAGATTGTCGAGGCAGCCAAGCGAATCCAGTGATGGCGGCTTTTGAAGGGCTGCTTCATGGCGCTTCACTTCCTTATCGATACCTGCGCGAATGGCCTCGACGAGGTTGATCTTTACCGTATCGACGCAGCCTTTACCGCTGTCCTTGAATAGCTGTTCGATCTGGTCTGCTTGGGCGGGCGCGGCTGCGAGAGCCAAGCCACCGATGGCGCAGAACGATAGATATCGGAAGATCCTCATAGCGTTGCTTTCTCCCCTTGGAATGGTGGGATTTCTCGGATGAGAATCGGCCGCTTGGTGCCGATTCCGGGGAATCCTTCGGTCTGGTCATACATGCCGCCCCCGGTTTCTCCGCCCAGCCCGCCGTCCAAACCTGCGAAGGATTGGCCGTTCATGGCTGCCATGCGCTTCAACAAATGTGCCTGAAGCTCCGCATAGGATGAGAAGCCGTTCGCGGTCAGATACGAAGCTGGCAGGACGGACGGATCAAAGCCGCTGGCGACCCAATCGTTGAGCGCACCGGCGCCGAGGAAGTGGGCCGCGCCGAGCAATCCGTCCTGGGTGATCTCGACTCCGTTGATCGTCTGACCGACGAGACCGCGCGTCTGGCTACTCAGGGACGACCAATTGCGGGAAGCAAGCTCCATATTCGCCGCATCTTGCAGAGCCGCCCCCGCGCTCGAATAGCGCAGATCGTTCAGGCTGTTGACGCCTGCGGCTTTGGCCTTGTCGGTAGCAACATAATTGTTCCAATTGCCGGTAGAACCACTACCCGTATATTTGAAGTAGCCGAGAGATTCCCATGTGCCGGCCGTGATTTGATAACGGCCGACGGCGCTACCGCCGTTTCCGTTGAAGATAGAATAGGAGTTGCCGCCTTCGAGCTTGGACGTGTTTTCATTATAGTCCGCCCATGCCGCGAACGGCAGCAGCAATGCTAAGCACAGGATGGCAATAATCGAGCGTTTCATCGCTTCTGCCCCGCTATCGTGATCTTCATGGCGTTGATGACAGAGCGCGGGTTTTTGTCGCCAAGCGAATAGGTCGCAACGCCGTCCTGCGTCGCGACTTCGATCAGACGACGATTATTCCCATCGCGCTCATCAATGACTGAGAAATCTGGTCCCCATGCTTCGAGAATGTCGATGAGCTGCTTTTTCCCATCGAGAAAGACCACGGGACACGCCGAATTGCCGCAATAGTAATTTGACCGCACCAGAATAGCGGTCTCGTCACCATCCTTAATATTCACGTCTTGAGCGAGAACATTCGACGGTTCGAGAGCTTCCGAGCCGCCCTTGAAGCGCTCTTTCAGCGCTTCGGTTGTGGCCTTCAGCTCATCCTCCGTCGGAGTTCTGTTCTTGCGGTCTTGGGGTACGGGTTGCGCCATATAAGCCGTTCCAGACCATTGCCAAAGGCGATGACCATCATAGAGCGGCTTCATGCCAGTCGCTGCAACAGGACCAAGCCCAACGGACTTGCCCGGTACGCGCCAAACCTCAAGCCATTGCTTATCGTCATAGTACAAAGCGGACACGAAACACCCGGTCGCGCAACCGCGGGCCTCGCCGAGCAAGACCACCATCTGGTCGTAGCCATCTGTCGGTTCTTCGAGCCAGACGCGCTTTGCCTGCACGATACGAAAATCACGCCCATACATTTTCCGCGCCGTCGCCGTCGCATCCGAGTCCTGCTTTTCGAAATTGATGGTTTCCGTCACCAGGTCGTCAATGTTGGACTGAGCCAGAGCAACGCTTCCAATCGCGCTTGCCAACAGCGCGGCTGTAATTGCCTTTATCACGAGGCCTCCTTGATCAGTTCGTCCGCGAGCTGGCGAATTGCGTTGCCCCGAACCTTGTCATCAATTGCGACGCCACGATCTTCCATGTCTGCAAGACGGCGCTCGATCGTGTCCTTTGCCGAACCTGAAGGGAAACGGCGCGCGAGAATGCGCCGGGCTGCCTTCGAACCGAGGCTTTCGTAAAGCATCGTGCGTAGCGAGGTGTCCTCAGCCGTCGTTGAGAGCGCCCAAATTTCAATCGGGCCGAGCTGGTTGAATACGTGCTGGACATACGTGCCTGACCGCAGGTTCAGCATCGCCAGCAGCGGTGCGCCCTCCCCTTCGATCGGACCACGAAGCCCGCGCATAATGTCCATGATCGAAGGGGTAAGATTGTAGGTCGATGCAATCTGACGGATAGATTCCTCCGTCGGCACGTTACAGAACCAGAAGCTGTTGGCGAGTTTCTGAATGCTCGTGTCGAAGTCTTCGAGAAGCTGAGACGCAAGCGTGATTTGCACGCCGGCCTTACGACCGACGCGGCCGAGATTGATCATCTGGTCGCGGAAGCTGTCCAGGCCGCCAGTCAAATGATATTCGTCGACGCAGAGGCGCTTGCCCATCTGCCGGTTGTTCTCGATCCGCTGAAGATGATAGGCGCGAACCTCGTCGCTTAGATCACGAGCACGGATCTCGTCAGCATCCATCCAGAAATCGGTGGTCAGGGTCTGAAGCGAGACCATATACATGATGGCGGTCTGTCGTTTGGCGTGCGGACCTGTCTTCGCGGTTACGCCGGCAAGGTCGAACGCGATGATGCGGGCGTTCGAAACATCGAACCGCGTCGGTCGGGCCAGGATCGGATAATCGCGGCAAGCCGCCGTCAACATGCGCTGGAAAGCTTTCAGCACATCCTCGCCGGTTGGTGCCTTCATATCTCGGAATGGCTCTCGTACGATTTCGGAGTTAGAGACATTCACGAGATCGGCCAAGGTCGGGACGGCATAGCGCTGCGCTAGTGCAGCCTCATGATATCTTCCCTTCGAGAACAGATAGTCGGTGATCTCGTACCATGTCGTCGCGGTGTCGATCTCGAAACCAAGCTCTTCGAGCGCGGCGTCAACCTCGAAGGAATCGGATTTGGAATAGCGCTTCGGTGAGCGGCTATCGCTGAAGAACTTATAGGCTTCGTCGATCGTTGCGCCCGCAAGCGCACTGATACCGTCATAGGTCGCCTCCTCACCGTCCGGGGTACATATGAGGCAGAGCAGGTTTACAAGGTAAGCTCGCTCATATTCGAAGGGGTGACGCATGCACAGTTGCAGGTCGAGCGGGTTGACCGAATATTGTTCTGACATTTTCAGCCGATGAAAGACGGCTTCATGGCGGCGCTGGACCGGTAGAGCATCGCGAATGAGGCTGATCAGGCCTGACGACGATGGACCAATGTCGATAATCGAAATACGCGGCAACAGGCCCTCGTTAGACCTGCTTCGACCTGACTGGCGTGATAACGCCACGCCGAGATTGATCGAATTCATCAGGACCGATTTGCCGGAGCCCGGCGTGCCGACGATCAGGTCAACCCAGCCCAACTGTTTCGAGGAACCGGGTTGATACGGCCACAGCTTGCCATCTTTCGTCCGGAACATGACGGAACCCTGTTGCCATGGGCTTGCAGGTCGTGCGATCGGCGCAAGGGCAAAAGCGTCGGCAAGGCTGGCGGCGGCCGCCGGTGCTGTCGATTGTGCATTGAGCGCTAGAGCCGACGACATCACGCACTGGACGGGATCTCCGACCAGTGCGTCCGTCTGGCAGTTGCCCCATCGTTCTACCGTCCGCCTCAGGGTCGCCACATGCCGCTGCAGCGTCTCTATATCCGTCTTTGGCGCCCATGCTGCAAACGAGCAGCGCCACCGAACGACGGTATCATCCGCGCCGTCATCAAGACGCAGTTTCTCGAAAGCCTTCTTGATGCGTGAATTGTGGATCGGCGCGGTCCACGTCATGATATTCGTGTAGGTTTCCTTGAACATCTGTCCTTGGAAACCGCCGGAATCGATCAGCATCGACATGCGCCAAGAGATGCGTTGATTGCTGTCGAGCACCCTCCGGATCAGGTCATTGAATTGAACAACGACTTCCGGTCCAAGCGATATGTCGAAACCGGAGAAGACTGTTTCACCAAGCTGCACCGTCGTTTGGTCAATGATTTCGCCATGCTCATTGATGAGCTGTCGAGATAGCAACGGCCAAAGGAGGTTCGAAACCTCGCTTTTCTTGAGTTCCTTGACGGATTTGGGCATACGAGCCCGCGCATAATCTCCGGGTAAGATCGCCTTCCAGCTATCCCCCGCGATCAGATATTCCGGATTGAGCACGCCCTTGATCTGCGACAGGGCCTCATGCACTTCCAGCGGCTCGATTTCGATACCGACAATGTTGGCTTCTCGCACCATGGCCTCGCAAAAGGAGCGATGCCTTGTAACGAGGGCGTCGATCGCCAGCGCCGGCCACTGTGCATGCCGCATTTGCGGCGCACCCTGCATATCTTTGCGGGCCTTTTCCGAACTGGTCTTCAGCTCCTGGCGCGTGAGCAAGGTAGGCCGCGACCACAGCGCCATGAAACAACGCTCGCCGGTTAGACGTTTCGGCAACAATTGCCGCCGCTCGTCTATAAGATCGTGAATATCAAGGCCCGTATCGGCCGCAACGCCTTCTGTTACTGCAAGTGCGCGATTGATGTCGGCCGCGCCGAGTTCCGGGGTGTGCCCGAACCAGAATTGAAGCGTATAGCCGGCAGTCCCCAATTGCGAGCTGAAGGCAAGGCGAAGATCCGTCACCGCCTTGCTGATTTCCTTCTCGCCCGGCATGGACCGGAAGCCTTCAAGCCGAAATACCGTCACCAACGAACCGTCATCGGCAACAAGCATGTTTTCGCCTTCAGAGGTCACAAGGCGGCAATAGCCGTCCAGCGACTTCCGCAGCGCCGACCGACCGATGACGGCCGCCAGCGTGTCCAGAATTCCGATCCCTCCCATCATCAGTTGATCGACCGCAAGGTTCCGTCAACCGACGTGGTATCGGCACCAGAGCCGAAGAACGTCGTCACACCCATGCCGAGGAATTCCGGAACGGCAATGAACAGTGCGGCCGCAACGCCGAACCAGATCGCCGTAGCGGGCCTAGCGGACGGATCGTGCGGGTTGCGGTGGTTCTGCACGAGCTTGTTGATCGCCAGCATGGCGAACACAACACCAATGATGAACGAAGCCGCGCCGAGGAAGTCACCGGCAGGGCCGAGCGTATCATTGCGAACATTCGTCAGAACTTCGCCAAGGCCGCCACTCGATTGAGCGAGCGCCATGGTCTGGTAAGCAAACGTCCCGGCAAAGAGTGCCGCCGTTTGTATCCATGCCTTCTTCATAAGTGCTTTCCTTTCTTAGCCGAGCACAAGTTCTTCGATGTAGCCAACGAACATCACGATGTTCATCGCGAATGTTCCGCCGATTAGGTGTACGACTCCAAAGCCAACAAGGCCCGGAGCCGGCCATTTCACGGATTGATTGAGCAGCATGAGCCCGCGAATGAAGCCGAGAAGGCCGAGAAATTGCACAACGCGCAGAAGCGCAATAATGACCGAACGGGCCTGCTCATGATCGAGCGGAGCGAGCATTTCTGGCGCGTAAGCAAAAATTTCCGAGGCTGCGACTGTCTCGTCCACCTGGAAAAACGACATCAGAAACGCCGAGATCGCCGATGATAGCGAGACCAGCATGACGGCGGTTATCAAGCCAGCCATTCCGATCCATCGGCCATGATCGTCACGCGCAACGTGCTGGCCGGAGGCGGCGCGTTCGCTTGCTTTGACAAAGCTGTTGATGGACGCAATCGCCAGGACAATGCCGATAATGAAACATGTCGCGGCAACAAGCGCCTGTGCCGGCGGGATCAGGTCAGCGAGCCGCTGAACCAATCCCACCAAGCCATTCAGTGCTTCACCGTTTCCGCCCATGGCTCACCCATATTACTGCGTCGCCGCAGCATCCTCTTTCGGTTTATCTCCGGCGGCGCTCGCTTCCGCTACCTTTTCCGGCTTCGGAGTTGGAACGGGTGGTGCCTTCGCCTTCGGGGTCACGATCTGATGTCGGGCATTGCCGAAAACCGCCTCGTCTGCCGGAGCTTCCCCGTCATTGCCAGCTTGAGCGGAATAGCCGTTTCCTCCCGGCTGGATCAGGCCGATAATTGCCTGATCCTGTGCCTTGAGTTCTCGCAGATGCGTGATGATCGTATCCACAACGCCGTTCTGCGAAGTCAGCGTTGTGACCTCCGCACGCAATGCATCGTTGTCGGCACGCAAATCAGCTACCTGACGTTTTAACGCAATAATTTCACGCTCAATCGGGGTTGGCGTAGATGTTTTTTCTATTTTGACTAAATCTGATTTTTCGCCGTGCGCACTACCCGCAGCAAAATATAGTCCGCCACCAGCAATTGCACAAATTCCGACTATCAAGACTACCCGGAATAGCATGCCTCTGTCGCTATCCTCCGTAGGTAGCCGAGATAGATTGTCATCATGCCTGCCTATACTCATCTTGTGCTCTGCGTGTGCTTTCGACAACACGAATCGAACAATTTTCGATTGTGGCCTTTTGGGGGTGACAATGAGACTCTTTATGGCATATTCAGACGATATTGCAATATAAAGCAAAAGGAAAATGCGGGAATGAATGCCTACAAAATCCTCCTCGCGTCATGTGCCATTTTCGCTACAGGTCTGCCCGCCAAGGCGGAATTGAATCTCTGGCAGCAGAATTTTGTGGGCTGCTCGGTCTCATCTTCACCCTATACAACGCAGGTCCTTTTCAAGGACGCGTCGAAGGTTCGCCCGCTCATGCAAATTGCCGGGATGAACGCATGGGCGGTTCCAACTGCTGATGGCGGCCAGCAAATCGCGCTCACCACACCGGACGGTCTGACGATTTACGGTCGCATCGTCGGCCCGCAGGGTGAAGACATTTCCGCCGCTCTTCTGGCGACCACACCAACCGTCACACCGGAACCTTCGCCGTTCGATCCGCAGTCGCCAGCCACCTCATCAACGACGACCTCTCAGGCTGCCGCTAATGTTATCCGGTCGGTTCCCGGAGTAGGAACCGCCGCGCAGATAGCGGCCGCGGCCGCCGCACCACAAATCGGACAGTCCTCCCCTGCCCCGGTTGAACAACCATCCACGGCAGAGCCGCAACAGGCTGCTTCGGCTGCCCCGTCTGTTGAGAGGCCAGCAAGCAACAATTCGGTCGCTGCATCGGCAGCACCCGCAACGCAAGCCGCTCAATCCACGCAGGCCCCTACCGCCGCAACGCCGCCACCAGAGGCTCAGCCGCAACAGCAGGCGCAAACCGCTACCCCTCCGCAACAGCTCGCATCGGTGGGCTCGCAAACCGTTCCAGACGTTCCCAAGGCAGCCAGCATTGAACAGCTTATGCAGCAGGCTCAGGATTTCGCTATGTGGTTCCCTGCCAATAAGCCAAAGCCCGGTTCGCCTCTCGTCTACGTCTTCGTTGATCCCACCTGCCCGCATTGCGCATGGTCGTTCGAGCATCTGAAGCAGCGGATCGATGACAACACGATTGACCTGCGCGTCATCATGGCCCCGATCCTTTCGCCCGAGGCTGCGCAGATCGCGGCTTCAATCATGCATCAGGAGGATATTGCTACGAGCTTGCGTGACCAGCTCGCATCCGTGATCGGATCGGGCAAGCCAGCGCCGAAGGTCGATCCGAAGAACTTCGACAACGCCGTGGTCGCAGCTATGCAACGCAATGTCGATTGGATGCGTCTCAATGGCGTTCCCGGAACCCCATTTTATCTCTATCGCACGAAGGAAGGTGCTCAGTTCGCCTTTGGCGCTCTCAATGATGCACAACTAGCAACCGCTCTCCCCGACGCGCAGCCAGCCGCTACCGCCAACAACGCCGGAACCGCCGCCCAATGAGCCAGAACGCCGATTACGGCCAGATCGAAACAATCCTCATGCGGGCGGACGTTTATCGGACCGCCTATCGTCGCATGAGCATCATCGCCCTTGCCTTGCTTGTCGTCGCCGTGATCGCCGTCCTGGCGGCGGTTAGCCTCGCGTTGACAAGGCCGGAGCCGCGATATTTCGCAATGACAGCCGACGGGCGCATTCAGCCGCTCATACCGCTCGATCAACCACATTTGAGCGCCGCTGAGATAGCGACCTATGCGGCAGAAGCCGTCACCCGGTCCTTTACCTATTCATTCGCCACGTACCAGCAGGATTTTCAGGACGCGCAGCAGTATTTCACCAAGCCGCAAGGCTGGAATTCATTCGTTGATGCTGTTCAGAAATCCGGAACGCTCGAACTTGTGAAAAACCGCCGTCTCAACACGACTGCGATCGCACAACGCGCAGTTATCGTGCGAGAAGGCGTCAATGCCAATGGCGTCTACGAGTGGATCGTTCAGATGCCGGTGCGCGTCACCTATCAGTCTGCATCCGAAGTGACAGGCCAAAATTTGATGGTCACGATCACCCTGCAGCGTTTGCAAAGCTATGAACACCCGCGCGGCGCGGCTATCTCCCGCTTCCTCGCGGCCCCCGGAGGTGCTTGATGAGAATGTTCGCCGGCAATATCGCTTTTCTCCTTGCCTTGAGTGGGTCCGCACTTGCTCAACAGGCTGCACAGCCTGCGCAAACATACACGCCTCCAACGCCAGAGGCCGCCGCCGAACTGCCTGTCCAACAGCCTCAGCAACAAGAGCAGGTATCTCAACCTGCCGACGAGCAGGAAACTCAAGGGCAAGGCCAGCCTGCATACTCCAAATACGGCGAAGCAATGCCCGGACAGGCCGCGCAACGCCAGCCACGACAAGCCCCGAATGTCCCGATCATCGGCGCCCGCCGTCTGATGCAGTCACTTTCCGAACTGGACCGTCCCCTGACGCCAGAAGAGATTACGGCCTATGGCGCAACTGTTCAGTCGTTAATGCCTATGTCTCCGGAAATCATCCGCGATTATCGGCGTAGGGTCGATGAAAGCCAGAAGGCCGCGGCGATGCCGCCAAGCGGTTTCAGAGCCCGGCCAATATCTGATTCCGTGCGTATGTCGCTCAAGTCCAATCAGGCGCTCCAAACCCTGTACACGACGCCAAACACGGTATCGGTAATGGCTTTCTACGACCGCACAGGCAAAGCATGGCCGATTGCCAGCTTTGTCGTTGGTCGAGCCGATTCTTTCCAAGTCTATGCGCTGCAGGAAGGTTCGAACCAGATCGCAGTCACGCCGCTCGTGACGCACGGCTATTCGAACCTGATAATCTCGCTTGTCGAGGAAGATCGCCCGATCGTGATCAATCTCGAGACAAGCGATACCAAGACACATTTCCGCCGTGACATCACCGTTGAGGGGTACGGCCCAAATGCCGCGGTCTCGCCGACGGAAGTTTCCGTTAAAGAGCCGCCTTCCAACGGCACGATGATGGCCTTCGCACAAGGTGCGGATCTTCCAAGATCGGCAATCAAATTGCGGACATCTGACAGCAATGTTGAGGCCTGGCTTCTCGATGGAGCCTATTATCTCCGGACATCTGACACATACACCTCTCCGTCGCCGCAAGCCATGCTGACGGGACCGGGAGGTGTCCATGCCGTGAAAATCAAGCCCTCCCCCGTTGTGCTGATCTCGCGCAATGGCACGATTTCCAGAGTGAGGATTTCCCAATGAGCGACGCAAGCGACGAAAACGCCAAGAATTCGGCCGAGCGCGAGGACGCCGCTCCGGAACTGGCCGGTGCAGCAACCGTCAACCGTTCGAGCCGCAAACGCGGATCACGAGTTCAGACCTACGTCGTAATCGGTTTGCTCGCGTCAGCCGTCGGCTATGTCGGCTACTCCATGTTCAAGCAAAACGACCTTGCACCATCCCGTATTTCGCGTGGCCCCAATGTCGATGCTACGCCAGCCGGACAGCAGCAGGCCGATTCCGAACGGTATCAGCAATCGCTTGATGCGGTTAATCAGCAGGGCGCGCAAACGGCCGATCAAAGCGGGGGCAGCTTCCTCGCTACGCCAGACGAACCGTTGCGCAATATTGACGATATTCGCGACGTCACGAAGGAGCCCTACCCTCGCCAACGTCCGGTGGCTCCTGCCAACGAAGTTCCGACGCAGCGAGTTGAGAATTTCACTCCTGACCGCCGCCAGGCCATGACCCCGGATGACTACAGTGACATCAATACACTTGCCGGTGCGATGGCCGCCCAAGCTGCAAGCCTTGCGTCGCAATGGTCTCCCAAGGGATCAGTTAATACGATCGTTCTCAATCAGACGCTCTACAAGTCGCCCGAACAGCGACAGGCCGAGGCCGAGGCAGCACGACAGGCCGCCCTTTCTGGCAATGGCGGCGTTGTCGACGGCGCAAACATGCTCATCAAAGCCGGTCAGATCCTATTTGCACGCACCGTCAATGCGTCCGACTCCGATACGCCCGGTCCCGTCGTCGCCGAGATATTCCAGAAAGGCCCTCTCTATCGCGCTCGAATGCTCGGGTCATTTCAGCAAAACCGCAACACGAACGCATTGATTGTCGAATTTAGCCGCCTTGTGATGGCAGATGGCACCGAAGTACCGATCTCGGCATATGCCGTTGATGGAGCCAAAGGCTCCATCGCCGTCAAATCAGACGTAGATCATCGGTGGCTTGCCCGCTATGGGCCGCGACTTGCCGGTGCCTTCATTTCCGGCCTTGGCGAAACCATGTCGCGCCCAAGCCAGGAAATCATCATTGGCAATAACTCCACGACTGTCGTTGATCGCGAGACCGAGCTGAAGGACGCGTTATATGCCGGCGCTGGCCGTGTTGGCGATCAGCTCGCCAGCGAAATCGAGGACATGGCCCCGAGTGGACCGCTCGTCAAGCTTGGCAGCGGCTACACCATTGGCGTCCTATTCATGCAGGGCGTACCC
>NZ_QLNF01000103.1:0-209 GCF_003261015.1 Agrobacterium sp. MS2
CTCAGGCCGAGGCTCTTACGATATTCGACCGGGCTGAGTGATCCCAGTGATATTTTGATGCGCGTTTCATTGTACCATCGGATGTAGGCGTCCACCTCTGCCACGAACTGCTCGATCGTGATGACCTTCCAATCTCGTGGATAGAAGAGCTCGGTTTTCAACCGACCGAAGAACCCTTCGCACGCGGCGTTGTCTTGCGAGCAACCCTT
>NZ_QLNF01000104.1:0-25107 GCF_003261015.1 Agrobacterium sp. MS2
TATTGCCGGTTGCCGTCGTCGTGACGAGCTTGGCGGTCGAGTCATAGTAGACCTTCGCGCCGATGCCGAAGTTGTTCGCGGCAACCTTGGGAAGCTCGAACACGCCTTCGGTGACGAAAACCAACTCCTGCCCTTCGGCGGCGTTGATGGACGCGATGCCGTGAAGGTCGCCGATAACGACGACATCACCGGACAGGATATTGGCAGGGGCCGGGACAGTCAGATTGACGCCCTGTTGAATGAAGTTTTTCATGGGTCACAGTCCTTTCGAGGTCTGGAAACGGATGGTTGATGAGGATTGGCCGTGAGTGGCAATCGCCCGTTCGAGCAAGGCAAGCGCGGACATGAGTTCGTTTTGGCTGCGAAACTCGATTTCCTCGCCGTTCTGATCTTTCAGACGACGGGTGCCGGAAAAGACGGCCCTTTCGAGCCGTCCCCTGTAAGCCTGTAGTTCGATCAGGCTCGCCATGATCATTCCCCAGGGTTCTTGTAAGCGCCGCGCCAATCGGACCAACCGCAACCGAAGTCGAGGAAGGCACGAAAGCGCATGCCGAGCGTGTCCCAAGCTTCCGTCCGCTGGATTTGGACTCCCTGCGCACTCGACAGGTAGGCCATCTGCAAGACCGGCATGCTTCGCTCTTACGATCTAACGGCCTGGAGTCCGCGCCCGCCCGCGACCGAAGCCCTCATCGAGTCCATTGCCTCGAACCTAACCGGCGTTTCGGCATGGATGCACGACTCTATCGAAACCGGACGTATTGCCGGGGCCGATGGATGGCACGATTGGCCCGACGAGCCGATTGATACAACGTCCCTCAGAGACGCATTCGATGCCTGGGCTTCCAAGCCTGCCAACAAATATCGCGGCATCAGCATCGACCAACGGATTTTCGGCAAACAGCTTACGCCTTTCCTTGGCGACAAGAGAAGGAGCGGACCTCGCGGCAATCGTTCGTGGAAATACGAACTGCTGAGCTTAGCAGACGCCCGCGATGCGTTGGAAAACATCCTCACGAAAGGCAACAAGCTATGACCGATGATGAAGTTTATCAGTGCATGGATTTGGATATCCCTGTCCAACACGCACCGCATCCGTATCCGCCGAACATCATCGGCTCGCAAGCCGTGTTCTATATCGAGCGCGATCTCGCGGGACCGGCGAACACGCAAGGTCATCATCTTTTCCGGTTCGCGCAAACCTATTGGTATCGTGACGGCATAGCGCTGCAAATTTGGGAATTGGCAGGACACTATTATTGCAGCCGCGTCGGACGACAGGAATCGCTTGTCTACTTTGGCGACGATCTAGCGCGGCCTCTTCACCACAAGCTGATCTTCACTCCGCAAAGTGCCGAAGATCACTTTGAAGACATGGTTAGCCGCAACATCGATCGTCACCTTTTCACCGACGAAATGCAATGGCATTCGTATTGCGCAATGCGAGCCGACGAACTTGTGAAGGTGCGAGATCGAAGAGGGCGTTTGTCATGAGGCAAAATCGTCCTGAGCAAATCCAATCGAGCGAATTCGTGCCGCGTCAATGTGCCGTGTCCAATGAGAGGAATGGCGTGTCCAGTCACTCGGCATATCATTGGACACGGATTATCGTGTTAATTCAACGCCGTACCATATGTGTCCAATGTGTCCAATGTAATCATAAGGTTATATGCGCACACGCCTGCACATACGCACACATGCGCAGCCGCACACGCGCGCGACCCTACCTAAAAAGCTCATTGGACACTGGACACATTGGACACGCCCGCGAACGGGTCCTTCCTGCCGGGGTGCGTCTGCGGGGGTCGCTGAGCGCATGCCGTAACTCCCAACAGAATTTTTGAAATGGGAATCTGAGAATGGACAACGCACGTCGAAAAGAAATCGAGGAATTGAGCGGCGGACACGATGAGCCAACTTTCATTCCGTCCGAAATGGCAGCATCGAAACTTTCGCTTCTCTTCGATGTCGATACTCGCACCATTAACAGCCTCGCGGACAAAGGCGTATTGAGCCGGAAGGCGAACGGGAAATTCGACACGACGGAGTCGATCCACCAATATCTCGCTTTCGCAAAACGCTCGCGTGGCAACGCCGATCTTGAGTCCGCGAAAGTCCGCGTTGCTGAGCAAACCGCCGCGAAACTCGAAATGCAAAACGAGATCAGCCAGGGCGAACTTGTCCGCGCCTCCGATGTTGAGGCGCGTTGGACTGCAATTTTCACCCGCGTCCGCGCTGGCGTCCTTGCCGTGCCATCCCGCGTTGCCGGTCGCGCTGGACATTTTACCGCTGCCGACCTCGATATCATCGACCGCGAAATTCGCGATGCTTTGCAGGAGCTTTCCAATGGGGATGCTTGAACGGATCGAACGCAACGCGCTTGCAGCCCTTCGCCCGCCGCCGCGCCTTCGCCTTTCCGAATGGATCGAAACCGAGTTCCGGCTTCCGGCTGGCGTGTCGGCACTCCCTGGGCCGGTGCGGCTTTGGCCGTTCCAGACGGCAATTGCGGAATCCATCGGCGGGCCGGGCGAGCGTGTCACGGTCGTCAAATCTGTCCGCGTCGGTTTCTCGACTTTGCTATCCGCCGCCATCGGCAGCTACATCGCGAATGAGCCGTCGCCGATCATGCTGCTGATGCCGACCGAGTCCGACTGCCGCGACGTGGTTGTTTCTGATCTCGAACCGATCTTTGAGGCGACACCCGCTCTGCGCGGCCTCCTATCCGCCGAAGCCGACGAGGCAGGCCGGAACACCCTACTTAGCCGTCGCTTTCCGGGCGGGTCGCTCAAGGTCGTGCCGAGCCGCGCACCTCGCAACCTTCGCCGACACAACATCCGCGTCCTGTTGATCGATGAAGCGGACGGGATGGAAAACACGGTCGAAGGCTCGCCCCTTGTCCTTGCCGAGCGCCGCACCCTGTCGTTCGCAAACCGCAAGATCGTTCTCGGCTCAACTCCCGTCTTCGAGGACGGCCACGTGCTGCGGTCTTACGGCCAATCAGACATGCGGATTTACGAGGTGCCTTGCCCCTGTTGCGGGACTTTCGGCGAAATCCAGTGGAAGGACATCGTTTGGCCCGAAGGCGAGCCGGAAAAGGCGGCGTGGCGCTGCCCTGCATGCTCTGAGGCGGTCGAAGAGCGTCAGAAGGTCGATATGGTCGCGAAAGGCGTCTGGCGGGCCACCGCGCCCGAAAGAACCGGGGTCCATCACGGTTACAAGCTCAATGCGCTGATCAGCCCCCATCATAACGCCCGTTGGAGCGCCCTTGCTCAAGAGTTTTTAGTTGCAAAGAATAACCCAGACACGCTTAGGGTGTTCGTCAATACGATACTCGCAGAAGGCTTCCGAGACGGGGGCGACGAACTGGATGAGGATGAGCTTCGCAGCCGCGCCGAGCCGTTCGGCTTGACTGACCTCCCTGCCGATATTCTCTTCGTCACGGCAGGCATCGACATGCAAGATCAATGGGCCGATTGGGTGTTGACCGGCCACAGCCGAACCGAGACGTTCGTCCTTGCCAACGGGCAGATACATGGCCGGTTCGACTCGGACGACCTATGGGCCGAAGTGGACGACCTCCTCAAGACGACGTGGCAGCATCCGGGTGGCGCTCATATCGGCATATCGGCGGCGCTCATCGATAGCGGCGACGGGGAGCATCAACCGCATGTCTATGCCTTCGCCCGTCCCCGGTTCGGTCGCAAGGTTGCAGCCTCGAAGGGCATGGCCGGTTTCAGCCGTCCGCCCCTGCAACGCTCGAACGTCAAAGGCCAGTCGGTTTTCATCGTCGGCAGCGATGCCATTAAAAATTCGATCTTCAATCGCCTGTCCGCTGGCAAGAGCATCCGCTTTTCTGGCGATCTCGAAGCACGGTTCTTTGAGGAGCTTGTGAGCGAGCGGCGCATTGTTCGCTATACCCGAGGCCAGCCGACGCGAGCGTTTGAGCGCATCCCCGGCAGGCGAGCCGAGTGCCTGGACGCTTTCACCTACAGCCTCGCGGCCCGCGTCCTGATCAACATTGATCTCGACAGGCGGGAAATTGAACTGTCCAGCGCCGCCGCACCGAAGCAGGAGAAGACCGTTTTCAAATCCGCGTTTTTAAACCGATAGAAACCGAAAACTTAGTTTTCCACTCGCCAAACCGCGTTGCAGTAACGTTGGAATTTTATATTGTGCGTTTCATCCTAAACCCTCTGTGGCATTCGATTGACAATGACCTTGCAATTGCTCGTTGACACCTCTGTTTGGCTAGACCTCACTAAAGACCATCGGCATCTTCCAATTCTCGACGCTCTGTTCGCAATGACGGAAGCCGACGAGGTTGAATTGATATTACCGCAGATGGTCGTCGATGAATTCGCGAGAAATCGCGATAGAGTGATGGCCGCAAGCAAAGCGAGCCTTTCCAGCCATTTCAAGCGCGTCCGAGAAGCTATCGTGCAGTTTGCACCGGAGGAAGGCCGCAACGCGACCTTGCAACAACTCAATGATGTTGATCATCGCATTGCAACGGGAGGTGAGGCCGTCAATGAAGCCGTGGACCTAATTGAGAAGCTATTTGCCACCACTAGCCCAATACAGGCCACTGACGGGATGAAAGCGAGGGCTGCGGACCGCGCAATAGGAAAAATTGCGCCGTTTCATCGACAGATAAACGGGATCGGGGACGCTATCATTATTGAAACCTACGTCGATGCATTGGCTCAACGGAAAGAAGGCCAAGTCTTCGCGTTTGTAACTCACAATATTCAGGATTTCAGCCAAAAAGGCGCGGACACGCGTTTACCGCATCCTGACTTGGCACACCTTTTCGATGACACCACTTCGCGATACTCAACCAATCTTGGCGCACTACTAAACGACGTTGCCAGCGACCTAATTGAGGAAGTGACTTTTGAACGAGAGTATAGCCAACAATCGAGACAGCTTTCGGAGTTGCTAGAGGCTGAGCACAAGCTATTTTTGCAGGTTTGGTATAACCGAAAGTGGAACATCATCGCCGCAGTGGAGGACGGCGAGGAGAAAGTGGTTACTGAGGAAGAATGGAATAACGCAAAGCCTGAAGACCGCCGAAAAATGTCTACTGAGAAGACATGGAAGGGCATGCTTGAGGCCATGAAACGTACCGAAGAAGAACTAGGTTCGGATGAAATCGGTCCTTGGGATGATTTCGAATGGGGTATGCTAAACGGTAAGCTGTCTGCGCTTCGCTGGGTCATGGGCGACGAATGGGATATGCTAGACACTTGAGTTGCGACACATTACGTAACACATTCTGGCAACGTCAAAAATATTTTATTGTTGTTTTTCAATAATTTGCAATGCATACCTACCCAAAATGGCGGATGTCGGGTGCGCCATTTTACGCAGAACGTATCACCCCGGATTGCCACTCTTCGTTTTTGACGGAAGCCTATGGAAAGCATGTATGGCGTTGCCGCATCCGGGAGGCGGCATGCTTTGACAAGTGCGCGTCGCTGCAGTCTGAGACGGATTCCCCGAAAACGCCGTTAGACTCCGTCCCGATCGATATTGCTGAAGCATTAAAGGCGATGGGCGAGGCGGCGGCGGATCAGTGGTGGTCTGAGATAAGCTATCCGTTCTTCGACAACCCAGAGGCAAAAAGCCGCCCGGTGGTCGAAGCACCGGGCGCTGGTTTCAGGCGAATGAAGTCGCAGGATCAAAACTCACGCCATTCATCTCTCGATCTGTCGACGGCGGCATTGCCCGCGAAGGCGGCAGCGAGCTTGTGGCCGAGCGCACGCACGGGTGATGCTACCGGTCTTTCGCCGCCGGCGGCGGTGCGCACCGGCGCGGGCTGGCTCTGCGGCTGATAGGCGCTGTCGCCGAGGCGGAATTGCGACAGCAACTGGTTGAGAGAGGCCACCTCCTTGGCCAGGCTGTGGCTTGCGGCATTGGTTTCTTCGACCATCGCCGCGTTTTTCTGGGTGTCCTGATCCATCTGGTTGACCGCGGTGTTGATCTGCTGCAGGCCCGAGGACTGCTCCTGCGCAGCCTCCACGATGGAAACCACGTGCCGGTTGATTTCCTGCACTTCGGATACGATCGTCACCAGCGCCTTGCCGGTGTCACCCACCAGCTGCACGCCCTGCTGCACCTGATCGTTCGAGGTGGTGATCAGCGCCTTGATCTCCTTGGCAGCATGGGCGGAGCGTTGCGCAAGCTCGCGCACCTCCTGGGCCACGACGGCGAAGCCCTTGCCGGCCTCACCGGCGCGGGCGGCCTCCACGCCGGCATTCAGGGCAAGCAGGTTTGTCTGGAAGGCGATCTCATCGATCACCCCGATGATATTGCTGATTTCATTGGCAGAATTGGCGATCTGCTCCATGGCGACCACGGCGCGGCGCACCACTTCGCCAGATTGTTCCGCGCCCGCCTTGGCGCGACTGACGATCAGGCCCGCCTCCTGCGCGCGTTTGGTGGAATCCTGCACGGTCGTGGTTATCTCCTCCAGGGCCGCGGCGGTTTCCTCCACGGCCGCCGCTTGCTGTTCGGTACGTCTCGCCAGATCGTCGGCGGCCGATTTGATTTCGTTTGCCCCCGCGCCAATGCCGTTAGCGTTCTGCGCAACACGGGTCAGGGCTGCCTGCAGCTTTTCCGCCGATGTGTTGAAATCGTTGCGCACGGTATCGAGCGTTGTCGTGAACGGCTCGCGGATGCGGTAAGAGACATCGCCGTCGGAGAGTTTCGAGAGACCGGCAGCGAGGTTGTCGACGGCGAATTTGACGTCGGCCGCTTCCTTCGCCTTCTGCTGCTCACGGTCGATCCGGTCCTGTTCCGACAGGCTGCGGTTCGCTTCGGTTTCCCGCTCGAGACGAATGCGCTCGATGGCATTTTCACGGAAAACCTGAACCGCCTGCGCCATCTGGCCGACTTCGTCTTTGCGTGCCATTCCGTCGATTTCCGCCGTCGTTTCACCGGCGGCCAGCGAGACCATGCGCTCGCGCAGGCGGGCAATCGGCGTGGTGATGCCGCGCGAAGCCACGAAAAGCGCCAGAATAATGCCGGTCGCGAAAGCAACGCCAACAGCCATCAGCGAGGTGAGGATGGTCGAATTGGTCTGATCGGTCAGGTCGTCGCTTCCCTTGACGACACCCTTGGCAAGCTTGTCAAGAAGGTTGGCGATGTCGGCGCCCGTAGCGCGCATGGCGACGTCAGCCTTCAGAAGCTCCGCAGCGGATTCCTGGTTGCGGTTGGTCGAACCGAATTCCACGGCCTTGTCCGTGATGGCGATAATGGCCTTGACGTCTCGCAACAGCCTGTCGAGCGTTGCTGTCTCTTCCGGAAAAATGGCTTTGACATCGTCCAGCCGCGTTACCACCTCTGCCCTGTCCCCCGCATATTCCTGCTTCACGATTTTAAAGTCGGGGCTATTGGCGTCATAAACCATGATCTGATACGCACCATAGGCCATGGACTGCAGGTTGCGGTTTGCCCGGGCAAGCTCCACCAGGGCGGCGTTGTCTTTGGCGATAAAATCGGAATAGGCCGTGTCCGCGTGCTTGTAGCGGTCGGACATGAAGCCGGTGGCGCCAAGACCGACGATGCAGATCGGCAGAATGAGGGAAAGAATTTTGGTGCGGATGCTGGCGTTCTGGAGAAAGGACACGGAAACCTCACGTCATGAAAAAACCGCTCCTTCCCCGTGCCACAGGAGGTGTTCGGCAAGGCTGGCATGGCACGTCGAGGACCCCGGTCATCAGGGCTTCGATAGCCGCATCATCGGCTGGGATTGCCTCTGCATCATGCATACGCCGAAGAAAGTCCGGGCCTGTCCCTGCAATACGCACAGGTCGTCTCCCCCCGTGGCATGGCGCCCCTGAAAGGCCAGGCGCCAGGCCGCATCTTGAGGAAAAGCTGAGCAGAGCCGATCTATGGGCTGCTCGCGATTCCTTTTATCGCAAAATAATTATGATCAAAAACTTTATAATTTCTTCACGCCGAAAAATTGCAGGTGCCGACAGGGATTCGCGGTGCAGCTGCTGCCCGCGATATCAAATGACGGAACCAGTATGGAGCAGTGATCTTGCATCATTACCCGACGCAGAGCGGCCGGCGGTGGCGGCGCATCTCGAACCGTCAACGGGAATGCAGGACCTGCGGTTGTGCGGCAGGCGGCCCGCCCGGCTTCGCTGCACTGCGCACGGGGCCGCCGGACTGGCCGGGTTCCCGCTCCGCCTCTTCCTCGACGAGGCTGGCATGGGCCTGCAGATGCAGGCCCATCATCGCGACGAGCAGGAAAAACCAGACGAAACCCGCGCTCAGAAGAAACAGGGTTTCCAGAAAGCCGTATAGCAGGACGTAAAGCCAGACGCCGACATAAAGCCGCGTCAACGGACTGTTGCGCGTGGCGCTGTCCATTTTGCCGAGATTATGGAGCGGCAGCAGATAAATCCATATCAGCACCAGAACCAGCCCCGGCACGCCACCTTCCAGCAGCAGGTCGAAATAGCCGCTATGGGAAGCCGGCGCGGTGGTCGCCCAGCTATTGTCCTCGGTGAAGCTCGACATCAGCGTATCGCTGCGCCAGAAGGCCTGGTAGCCATATCCCAGGATCGGGCTTTTGCGGATGTAATCGATGGCGACAGCCCAGATATCGGTTCGGCCCGTAAAGCTGGCGTCGATGCCCATTTTCGTCAGCATCTGTGAAAACACCGGGTCTACCGTGGTGCCCACGGTCACGGCCGCGCAGAACAAAAGAAGCAGGGTCACGACCATATAACGCGACCGGGGCCAGCGAACGATGAACCAGCCGGTTGCCACGATGATCGGCATCAGGCCAAGCACCGTCTTGCCACCTGTCTTGACCAGGAAGAAAACCGACAGCAGCAGCACCGAGAGGCCGCCGATGAAGGACCAGCGCCTGCAAAGATAAATCGACACGATGATCAGCACCGCCATGACCGATGCGGCCTCGTTCTTGTGCTGGAAGACCCCGCGCCAGTTGCCGGCCAGCAGCGGCTCCAGCGCATCGCTTGCCAGGTGAATGGACCGCGAAGGCAGGGCGACGACGCCGAAATAACACAGGAACAATATGATGAGGACGCAGGTGGCGAGCAGCGTGGTGAAATGCCGCTCGGTGCGCGGCAGCTGCAGGAACCCGCCGGCGAGCACGCAGATGATGGCGCACATGACAAGCCGACGTAGCGAAAACGATGGTGCTTCACCGAGAAGCGAGGTCAAGGCAAACCAGCCGAAAATTGCCGCTGTCAGCAGGCGCGGCGCAAGGATGATGGAGAACGAGCGCTCCCTGGCCATGAATGCCACAAAACTGCAGAGCAGGATGACTGCGGTGAGCTGGTTGAGCAGGTTGGACCCGGCCGCCATGGCGGACCCCAGATAGGTGGAGGAGAGCGAGATATAGGGCGAAAAACCGACTGTGAAGTACAGGAACGTCACATAAAACAATGTGTCCCGCCAGTAGCCACGCCCCTGTCCGTCATGCGGTGCATCCATAAGGGGTTTTTCTCTTCCTCTTTCCACCGCCTCGGCATCCCGTCCGACGCTTTATCCGGTTACCCGAATATCCTCCCAAAATCCTATTTTTTAGTTATATATAATGCACGGAAGAATAGTAATTCCGTCATTTCCGGCCGCGCTTCCGGAACGAGGTCAAAGGGTTAGAAACGGAGAAGGACTGCCGGGAAAGAAGCTGCGCCCTGAAGAACGGCTCTCAGGCATTAACTTAGCATCGAAAATTTAATGCGCTGATTTCCTTAATATTTACCACGAAATTCCTGGCCGGAAAGCCCGCCTCTACTTGCACGACAAGAGAACCGTCTTCGCATGCCGGAGGTATACTCACGCAGCCAGCAGATACTCTATTTAGCGTATATTAACAACTCAAGATATATCTTTGGGTTGATTTCGTAAATGCGCATAGGCTGGAGACCCAGGGTGGACGTTCCGAGGCACACCAGGACGGACGATAGCGATAACGGTCAGTTGACGCGATGCCCGGCGCCGCACAGCTCAACCGGCGTCCGCCCCATGCGCGGGGACGACGTGCCGGCTGTCGAGCGGGTGCTGAACAGCGCATTCAGGAAGACAGGGCCCACGACGAGCTTCGATTTCCGCTCCTATGTAGAGACGTTGTTCTTCAGCAGCCCCGTTTTTGATCCGGATTACGGCAGCGTGGTTTACGATGCGGGAGAGAATGGCGTGACAAGCGTCATTCTGGCCGTGCCCATGCGGTTTGTCGCCAATGGAAGAACCGTTACGGCGCGCCTGCTCTGTGCTTTCGCGTCGGATGGAAAACTCGGCGCACTCGGGGCCGCGCGCCTGTCCCGCGGCATGCGGGCATCGAAACACGACATGCTGTTTTCGGATACAGCCTCGCCTGTCAGCGCCGACCATTGGGTTGCGACCGGCGGCAACATGCTGCCCATCGAAAGCCTGCAATGGCACAAGGCGCTGAAGCCCTTCTCAACCATCGCACTGCGCATGCCGCGCCGTTCGAAACTGGCCAAGACAACGCTTGCCCTGACGGCGCTCGGCTTCGTGGACGGCGTCCTGCGCAAATGGAAAAAAGGCCTCAGGCCGCAACACGCTCCGGGCGCCAGGGTAAAAGAAGTGGATTTCGAAACCTTCCGCCGCGCAGCGCTGCCGATGATCGAGCGTTTTTCCGTCCGCCCGGAATGGTCCCATGACGAATTTCACTGGCTGATCGGCATGAGCAGGACGAATGAGAGCCTGGGTGAACTGAAAAGCCTGACGATCGAGACGGCCGAAGGTCATGTCATGGGAGCCGCCCTGTTTTTCGGCCAGCCGGCGCGAACCGCCTATGTGCTCAATCTCGTCTGTGATGCCGGCCGAGAAAACGATGTCCTCAACACACTGTTCCACCATTTTGACAATGAGAATTACGCCCATGTCACTGGCATGGCGCAGCCCTTTCTGATCAACGCGCTTTACCGCCAGAACCACATGAGCTTCCGCCATGACGGATATTTCTGCATGGCCACCCGGGACGATCTGCTGAGGGAAAGGGCGCTGGCCGGGGATATCTATATAGGCGGACTATGCTCGGAGAGCTGGAGCAAACTCATCACCGATTATTGAGGCCCCGCGCGGACCGACACCAGCCGGGCCGCCGCCTCAAGCCTTGGTAAAACGACCCACATTGGCCGATATCAGATGGCGCAGGGCCTTCGCGTAACGTTTGGAGCGTGTCTTGGCCGCCAGCGCGCTGGTCCAGTCCACCATCGATCCGTTGATATCGAAATCGCCGAGCTGACCTTCGGGTATATCGCCCTTTTCGATCCGCTCGACGATGGAAGCGAGCGCCGAATAAAATTCCGGCGAACGATAAGGCGGGTGCAGTGAATACATGCCTTTACCCGTACCGAGAAAATCCAGCCTGTAGACGCCGCTGCGCATCATGTTGGTGCTCAACACCTCCTCAGCAGGCATCGAGATGGGCTGCTGATTATAGGCATAGGAGCGGATGCGCCGTTTGACATCGGGCCTGAGCAGTTCCAGCGAACCGATCCGCTTGGCGAAGCGTTCCATGTCGATCATGAAAAGACGTGTGGAAACGGTGGCGAAGCGCCAGGTGGGAATACGCGACGGCAACTTGCGTGGCTCAGGAATGTTCTTCACGCCGGGCATGCCGACATGGCGGGAAATATCGAGATCGCCCCGCACTGTCGGCGGCCCGGAAAACGGCGTGATGCACAGCGCATCCGGATTGGCTTTCTGGAGCGCGATCGCCTCGGAAAACCAGCTCTGGCTGCCGCCGCCAAACATCATGTCGCTGTCCATGTGCAGCACGTAACGGGCGTTGGCCCGTTTAAGACCGTGGAAATAGACGTGGAAAGGACCGCCGTCGAAAGCCTTGGCGGGATAGGGAACCGCCGACCGGGAAAAGAAGGTCTCGGATACCGCCTTGCGCGCCTCATCGCTGTAATCGACGATATCGACGACGAGATGCGGATAGTTGATCTGCATTTCCTCCAGCATGTCGAAAAGTCGTTTGCGCGACGCTTCGAAGCCTTTGCCCTTGTAGCGACCCGCCCCCACCTGGCCGGTATCGACAGTCAGCAGAATGCGGTCCACCTGTCCGCCCCAGACCCGTAGCTGATGCGGCAACGTCAATGCGGCATGCGGAGCGTCGAAGGGATGCAGATTGACCTGCAGCGCTTTCTGGACGGGAGGAAGCGGCATTTCAGCATTCATAGTCACGCACCACGGTTCCGGAATTCATTGATGATGGCCATCATGGGTTTTTCGTTGAAGCTCCAGTCGAGCGGCAACGGCCGGTTCGCCGTGCCGTCACGACGCGGATAGGCCCAGCGGATCCAGGTATACTGGTCCGAAATACCCCATGTGGTGATCGAGGAAAGCGGGCCGCCGGCCGAGGCCGCCTCAAGAAAATCCCGGACCTGACCGTTGATCAGCAAATCGCGTTCCGCTTCCGGACCGGGCAGCGTCTGGTCCATCACATCAAGCTCCGTCACCAGAACGGCAAGGCCGTAACCGCGCATTTCCGTCACGAAGGCGGCAAGCTCGTCCTTGGCGATCGGCCAGCCGCCGCGCAGGTGCCCCTGCAGACCGATGGCGTTGATGGGCGCCCCTTTTTCCAGAAGCTCGAGAATGAGATTGCGGAACGCCTCGCGCTTGGCCGGCGATTTTTCGACCGCGAATTCCACGTCATATTCATTGAGAACTAGCTGCGCTTTCGGATCGACCTGATGGGCGATATCGAAGGCCTTCTTGATGGCGTCCGGCCCGGCGCCGTAATACCAGGCGTCACGCCGGGCGTGCACATTGCCGGGAACATCCGGGATCGGTTCGTTCACCACGTCCCAGCTATGGACCACATCCCCGTAACGCTCCATCACCTTGACGATATGGGTTTCCATCAGCTTCTCGACCTTGCCGCTGCCACCGATGCCGGCAATCCAGGGGGCATTTGAGGCGTACCAGATCAGCGGATGGCCATGCATGGAAAGCTTGTGCTGGCGCGCGAAGTTGGCGAGTGCATCGGCGGGCGCAAAATCGAACACCGCTTCCGATGGCCGCATGACCTCCCATTTCATTTCAGTCACGGGGGTGATGCGCGAGCAATATTTCACGATCGCCTCGCCGATGCGGCTATCGGCGGTGAGGTCAGGCAGATAAATGGCCGCGCCGTAAGGGGCGGTTTTGGTCGAGGTTTTTTTCTGCGCGGCAGAGGCCGTGCCGGTCACGGCGTGCAAAAGGCCCGCGCTTGCCGCACCGCCCAGAAAATTCCGCCGCCCGATCCGCATTCATCCGCCTCCACAACCCCGGCGCATCGAGGGAAAACCGGGATCGATTTTCGCCAGCAACGATGCGCAGCCCAAAATGTCGGAGCGTTTCCGCACATCCGGATGGACCCGGCACGCTCCATTCTCAAAACATAACATTCTGATCATGCCAAAAGGGTATTAAAGATTTGCAAGGTTAACCGCCGCTATACCACGTCATAATTGGCCAGCGCCGCTTAATCCGGTAGTAACTTCGCCGTGCGAATTCTTGGCCCATGCCTCACGGAGTTTAAAGCTTGATATCCGTTTCGATTGTCATCCCCGTTCGCAATGGCGAGCGTTACATCGTGGAAGCGATCGAAAGCGCATTGCTTCAGGGCAAAACCGTCTGCGAGGTGCTGGTGGTCGATGACGGTTCCACTGATAGCACGGCGCAAAAGGTGCAGGGTTTTTCCGATCCGCGCGTTAAACTGCTTGCCCGGCCGCAGGGACGGCAGGGCGTTTCCGCGGTTCGCAATTTCGGTCTTTCGCAGGCACGTGGCGAGTGGACGATGTTTCTCGATGCCGATGACCGCCTGAAGCCTGGCGCCGTCGCGGCGCTTTGCGCCGGCGTCACCGGCCCGGATGTCGTTGCCGTTTATGGCGATTACGAGCGTATCGATGAAAACGGTGCAAAGATCGGCCGTCGCAACCTCATCCGTCGCCGCGAAAAGCCTGACGGGTTCATCCTTCGGCCGCTGCTCGGCGGAAACTTCATCGTCAATGGCGGCATCATGCTGGTCAGAACCCGAATCTTCCAGGATTTCGGCGGCTTCGACGAGACCCTGCGGTATGCGGAAGACTGGTACGGCTGGTGCAGGCTGGCCGCCGCGGGCCGCTTTGTTTATCTTCCCGGCCGCCACGTCCTCGATTATCGGGTTCACCGGACGAGCGTTATGATGAACCGGCTCTTGACCTTCCGCGATTGCGAACCGGCAATCGAAGCCGTGTTTTCCGATCCCGCCATCGTCGCAGCCATACCCCCGCAGGAGCTCGGACGGCTTCGCCGCAAATCCGAAAACCACATGAACGCCTATACCGTTGCCCAGGCGTTTCGTGCCCGCCGTTACCGGGAAGCCTTTTCGGCACTGGCCGACACCGTCATTCATCGCCCGCGCCAGAGCCTCCGGGCCGTCGTTTTGTCCGCCGCAGCACTTGCCGGAATTTAGGAGTTTCCATGTCCGAGATCATGCCGGAAGCGGTGGTGTGCATCCCCAGTTTCCGCCGGCCGGAAGGCCTGAAGAAGACACTTGCATCGCTTGCAGCACAGAAGGCCGATTTTCCCTTCGCGGTCGTCGTGGTCGATAATGATGGTGCAGGCCAGCAGGGTCTCGCTGTTGCGCGCGCCTTTTTTGCCGAAAACGACATGGCCGGGCTGGCCCTGGTAGAACCGACACAGGGCAATTGTTACGCCATCAATACGGCGTTCCGCACCGCCCGGCAGAGCTATCCTTCCGCGCAATGGTTTCTGATGATCGATGACGACGAGGCCGCCTCCCCCGTCTGGCTTGGGCAAATGGTCTCGGCGGCGAAATCCTTCGACGCCGATATCGTCGGCGGACCCGTCAATCGCGAATTCGACGCCCCGGCTTCCAGGGCGGTTCTTTCGCATCCGCTGTTCGGTTCCATAGAAGCACCGACCGGCCCGGTCGACCAGATCCACGGCTCGGGCAATTGCCTGATTTCACGGCGAGTGTTCGAAACCTTGCCGAAGCCGGAATTCGACGTGCGGTTCAACTTCCTCGGCGGCGGCGACATGGATTTCTTCACACGCTGCCGCAAGGCCGATTTCAAATTCGCCTGGAATGCGAACGCCCTCATCATCGAATACGTGCCGGAAAGCCGCATGGCACCGCGCTGGATCATGGAGCGCTCGCTCCGGACCGGCATCATCAATTACAGCATCGATCGCGCCCGCCGCCCCGGCCTGAAGGGCGGACTGCTGCTCGCCGCCAAAAATGCCGTCAGCCTGTGCCTGTCGCTCTTCCGCGCCGTTTCAGCATTGCTGAAAACCGGTTCGCTGCTGCCCGCCACCCATCCCCCCCTCATGTCCGTGGGCCGGGTGATGGCGAGCCTCGGCATCACGCTCACGCCCTATAAGGCACCGGCGAAGAAAAGCTGACGCCCGATCTTACCGTCACGTTTAACCCAGTGTCTTTTGCCTGCCGAACGACATCGGGTTCGCGCGCCGTTTCTGCAAACCGAAAGACGAAAAGGCCGTCGCAAGTACGAGAAGCGGCACGAGCACCGGCCAGAAAAAACAAAGGACAATGCCGGTTACCCGATAAAAATCCCAGTTCTTGTCGCGGCGGGCGCCTTCAATATAGGTCATGGCGAGAGAGGTAACGGTGCCAATTCCATATATGAAAAGAGAAATGGACGTAATCACCATTGGTGGCCTCGAAATATCTCTGATTCGAATAAATTTGTAATATTTGTGCAGTGTAGCGCAGCCGTTCGCAGTTGCAACGGGTTTCGGCGCCGCAGCGCGCTGATTCAATAAGTTAGAAAAACCTTACATTTATCGGGCAAGACGGCGCAATGATCTAGCGCTTCTGCCCCGAAGCGCCAAAGCGATACTTCAGCAGCGAATATATGGCGATCGGATTGGTCAGCAGGTAACGTTTTCCAAGACGCTTCGGCTCAAGCATCGCCCGGTAGAGCCATTCCAGCCCCATATCCTGCATCCACTGCGGCGCCCGGCTGTTCTTGCCGGCAATGAAATCAAAAAGGCCGCCGCAGGTCTTGATCACGGCGACGCCGGAAAGCCTGTCCAGATTGCGCGAAACGAAGCGCTGCTCGAGCGGGATGCCGAAGCCGACCCAAAGAATATCGGTCTTCGAGGCGACAATATCGGCAATGATTTCGTCCCCGCGATCCGGACTGAAATAACCATTATGGCGTCCCGAAAAGACGAGGCGCGGATAAAGCCTCTGCATTTCCTCGACCGCCGCACGGTTCACCTCTTCGGAACCGCCAAGGAAATAAAACCGGCTGCCCGTCTCTTCGGCGCGCTTGGCCACCGCATGGACGAGATCCGTCGTTGCAACCCGTTCTCTCAACGCCCGGGCACAGAACTTGCGGGAGAAGATCACCAGCGACATGCCGTCGGCGTGAATCTGGTCCGCCTGCCGCAGCATGGCGTCGAATTCGCGGTCGTGGTGGCAGAGCGCGATGACCTGACCGTTTGCGGATGTCGAATAAAACGGACTTGTACCCGGCGCACGCTCCGTCGTTGCACGCAGGATGAAATCCCGCGCGGTTTCATCGATGGTTGCGTCAGTAATGGGTAGGGACGCAAGAGAAATGACCGGCCAGGAATGACCAGTCTCCTCCGTCTGCGGCATCTCTCTCCCTGTCATAATCTGTCCGGCGTCCAAGATAGGCATCGTTTCATTGTTATGGGCACGCATATGCATAAAATAGAAGGCTTCAAACACTACGAAGAACTATCATTAATATTATTATAAATCCTCCGCTTGAGGCGGGGAAATTGCACGCCCGCTGGTTGAATGACCTTCCCCTCGCCTATTCCCGTTTGGCGTCCGATGGTTTAGTGGACGGAAACATCAATGACAAAGGTCCCGGCCATGGAAACCATTTCAATCGACAACCGCGGCGATTTCGGCCTCTGGGCAATAGAGCGGGCGAAGGAAATCGTTGCCAACGAGGCGTCCGATCTCGCCGTTTCCGTCCGTGATGGCGACGAGGCAGGCATTCGCGATGCCGGCAATGCGCTGGGTGCGGCCATCGCCGCCGCTCTCCTTGAAGTTTATGATGGCCTGATCTCGGAAGAATAAGTCGGCGCGGGGTCCCAGGTTTAACGCGCCGCGGCTTCCGCATGATCGTCCCGGCGCAGATAACCCCACAGCCCGAGTGCGATCGCAATGGCGAGGCCGAGAAACAGGCCACCCGCGCCGCCAGCGACGAGGAAGACCAGCTTGCCCGGCGGCCAGCTTCTGGAGTTCGGCGCAACCGGCTGCGAAATAACGCGGACATTGGTGGAATCGATCGATTGCTGTTCGGCGAGCTGGCGTGACCGGGTAAGATAGGTCTCATAGATCGCCGCTGCCGAGCGGGCGTCGCGCTCAAGATCCCTCAGCCGGACCTGCGCTTCGTTATCGGTGAAGACATTGGCACGCTCCGCCACGGCTTTCAGTCGCAGCGCATCGAGCGAGGAGCGCGCTTCGGCGACATTTGTCTTGGCTGCCTGCAGAATGCGCCGCGCCTCGTCGGCCATGCCGCGTTCCAGCATGGCCCGTTCCGCACCTGCAGTCGCCAGCCGCGGATGACGCGCGCCGTAAGTCAGCGTCATGGCTCCGATCTGCTGCTGCAGGGTGCTGTATTGCGCCCGGATCGTGTTCATGGTCTGGCTATCGAAAATCGCATCGCTTTGCGTGCGGTTCTGCGCGATTGCCGCCTCCATCTGCTTCAGCCGGGATTCCTCCTGGATGACGCGCTGCTGGGCCGCGAGAACCTGTGCATTGAGCTCACCGGAGGCCAGGTTGCTGACAAGCTGGCCATTATTCTCCTGAAGGCCGTTTTCGCGACGGAAATCGGCCACCCGCTTTTCAGCCGCAGTAACATTCTCGCGCATTTCCTCAAGCCGCTTCCTGAGATCGTCGACGACACGCTGGCTGCTGTCGGAGGTCGTCTGGAACAGCTCGGTTTCAAACGCCTTCACGATGGCCTTTGAGACCGTCACGGATTTGTCGGCATCATTGGTCCAGACCGAAAGCGTCACCACGAAGGAGCGTGGGTCGCGTTCCGCTGCGACCCGGTCGCCGAGGGAGCGGAGTGCACCGAGCCGGTTGTCGCCGTCTTCCGGCCTGGATGAAAACATCGCCTTCAGCCGGGCGAGCGGCGGCGGGCTGATGAATTCCGGATCCTGATCGAGCTTCAGTTCCTCCACCACCCGCGCCAGCACGTTGCGCGACGTGATCGTGCGCAGCTTGCTTTCGACTTCGAGAATCTGCGTGTCACGCTGCTGGTTCGGCGAGAACACGCCGTCGTTGACAACGTTGAGATTGGAGGGATTGACGACGATATCCGTATAGGCCGTGTAGCGTGGCGGCGTCATATACGCATAGCTGAGCGCAGCCGCGACGCAGAGAATGATCGCCAGAACGATCCAGACGATGCCCCTGCGAAGCCAGATGAGGACGTCGTCAACGCCGATCCTGTCGATATGGCTGAGGCCCGGCAATGCTGCGGCCAGACTTCCGCTGGGCGACGACGCCTTCACCGGTCTCGCGGCCGGAGCGGGCTCGACGGCAGCCGCCGCCGGTTTCGGCTCGAGATGCTCTTTTAGCACCGTGCGCTCGAAAACCTCGTCGTCATCCACCAGATCATCCAGCAGGGAACCATGAGTTTTCGCGGCCGGCGCCGTTTTTTCATCGAGCGGACGTACCTGCTTATGTCCCGCCTTTTGAAGCCTGTACATCAGCCAATCCAACTCGAACGAACCAAAAAAAGCCGGCAACCGATGATGCTCATCGTCGCCATAGCCGCTATCGACGGACAAGTTTAAATATGACGGGTGAATTTTAGGTTACCCGCATCATTGCCGTCATCATCGCCTATTCGCGGCCTCCAGGGAAGGGGAGGATTGACGTGAATGGATCGATACGGTTCTTTCAAGCGTTACATTTTTGAACTATCCATTTGGCCCTCAAGGATTTTACGGAAGCGGAGTTGAGAATGAGCCTGAAATTTGGAACGAGCGGCCTTCGTGGCCTCTCCGTCGATCTGAAAGGAAAAGCGTCGGCCGTTTATGCCACGGCATTTGCGAGGCACCTTCTCACATCGGGCCAGGCAAAGGCGGGCGACCCCATTCTCGTTGGCCGCGATTTCCGCGATTCGAGCCCCGATGTGTCCGCCACCTGCATCGCGGCGTTGAAAAAGGCAGGCCTCACGCCGTTCGATTGCGGCACGGTGCCCACCCCGGCTCTGGCGCTTTATGCTCTGTCGCTGAAGGCGGGCGCGCTGATGATCACGGGCTCCCACATACCGGCCGACCGCAACGGCATCAAGTTCTACCGCCCGGATGGCGAAATCGACAAGCAGGACGAGACGGCCATCGCAGCCCTCGCCGCCGAAATCGAAGCGGAAGGCACCAGCGACGAATCGGCGACTGCCGAAGACCATTCCGCCATCGCAGCCGAACTATTCTACGAACGCAACATCGCGCTGTTGCCGGAAATGGCTCTCTCAGGCCTCAAGATCGGTGTTTACCAGCATAGCACGGTGGCGCGCGATCTCTTTGTCGACGTTCTCGCCCATTACGGCGCCGAAGTCGTTCCGCTCGGCCGCTCGGAGACCTTCATCCCCGTCGATACGGAGGCGGTCTCGCTGGAGACGCTTTCGCTTCTCAGAAAATGGGCTCCTGAGCACAGTCTCGACGCCATTGTTTCCGCCGATGGCGACGGTGACCGCCCCCTTCTGGCCGATGAAAGGGGCGTACCGCTGCGCGGCGACCTCATTGGCCTCATCACCGCCAATTTCCTTGGCGCAGGCGTCGTTGTCACCCCTGTAACGTCCAATTCCGGCATCGAGGCCAATGGTTCCTTTGAGGTCGTTCGTACGAAGGTTGGCTCGCCTTTCGTCATTGCCGGCATGGCAGACGCCCTTTCATCCGGCAAGAACGGCGTGATGGGCTTCGAGGCGAATGGCGGCCTGCTGACGGCCTCTTCCTTCACGCTTAACGGCAGGCCCCTCTCGCCGCTGCCTACGCGTGACAGCTTCCTGCCCGTTCTCGCCGTGCTGCTTCTTTCGTCGGAACAGAAAAAACCGCTGTCGCAAATCGCCGCAGCCTATAACCTTCCGGTCGCCGCCGCCGACCGCCTGGAAAATTTCGCGCAGGAAAAGAGCGCCGCGCTGATGGCTCATCTGCGCGCCTCGCGCACCAATCTCGAAGCCTTCCTCGCGCCGGTTGGCACGGTGAAAGGCCTGAGCGACATCGACGGCCTGCGCGTGTCATTGACCGACGGCAGCACCATCCACTTCCGCCCGTCAGGCAACGCGCCGGAAATGCGCTGCTACGTCGAAGCTGCCAATCAGGATGAGGCCGAGACGCTTTTGAGCAAGGGGCTCGACCTTATCCGAAATTTTGGATGAGAGTGGATGCCGCATACGCGATGGTGTAGACTGCTTGTATGAAGAAAGCGGACGCCATCAGCAAACTCAAGCAACACGCCCAAGCGGTGGAAAGCATGGGCGCAACCTCGCTTTATCTTTTTGGCTCGACGGCCCGTGATGAAGCCATTGCCTCGAGCGACCTGGATATTTTCATTGACTATGATCCGGGTCGCCGTTTCTCATTGCTCGATCTCGTCGGTATCAAGCAGTTTCTGGAAGAGGAATTGGCGGTGGAAGTGGACGTGACGACACGCAATAGCCTGCACCCGCTGCTCCGCAATGACATCGAACAATCCGCGGTGCGGATATTTTGATGGCCGCACGTAAGGTCGAGCCTGTTCTTGCCGAAATTCTGGAAGCCATAAACGGCATTGAAAACCATACTGCAGGTCTGTCACTTGCTGATTTCAAGCAAAATTGGCTTCTCAAACTTGCTGTGCAGCGCGCTCTGGAAATAGTTTCCGAGGCATCCCGCCACCTACCCGAAGACTTGCTGGAGCTGGCGCCGGATGTCCCGTGGAAGCAGGTTCGCGGTATCGGTAATATTTTGCGTCATGAATACCACAAAATCGCTGACGACATCGTTTGGGCGGTTGTCACCGACTATGTGGCACCGCTTAAAACTGCTGTTGAGACTATCCGACGATCCATCGAAAGTAAAAACTGAGTACTTTTCGGTGTGATGTCCGAAATGTCGCACCCTGCCCGTGCCTGTTGCTCTTCCGGCTCCGCGGAGCGATAAGAGCCGGAGGGCCACAAGAGGCGGATTATGACCGGCGAAACCATTACCCTTTATGAAGCGATCGGTGGCGATGCGACCGTCAGGGCGCTCACCCGGCGCTTCTATCAACTGATGGATACCCTGCCGGAAGCAGCCCGCTGCCGCGCCATCCATCCGGCCGATCTTTCCGGCAGCGAAGCGAAGTTCTACGATTACCTGACCGGATATCTTGGCGGACCGCCGGTCTACGTCGAGAAGCACGGCCACCCGATGCTGCGCCGCCGCCATTTCGTCGCCCCGATCGGCCCTGCCGAGCGGGATGAATGGCTGCTCTGCTTCCGCCGCGCCATGGAGGAGACGATCGAAAACCCGAAGCTGCGCGAGATCATATGGCCCCCGATCGAGAGGCTCGCCTTTCACATGCAGAACCGGGAGGCGGACAGCCAATGACCACGCAGAACGCGACCATAGCGACGGTGCCCGGGGCCAGATTACGGGCCTTCATTCTGTTGCTGGGCAGCCTGCTGGGTGCTGCCGGCGTCATGCTTGCCGCCGCTGCCACCCATACCGGCGAAACCTATATGCTCGGTAATGCTTCCGCCATGGCGCTGGCGCATGCGCCGGTTCTTATCGCGCTCCATATCGGTGCGGATCGCATCAGGACCGCCATTCCGGCGGGCTTGATCCTCGGTCTCGGCACGGCGATCTTCGCCGGCGATCTCGTTATCAGGCATTTTTCCGGCCATAGCCTGTTTCCATACGCTGCGCCGCTGGGCGGCATCGGCATGATCGCGGGTTGGCTGGTGTTGTGCGCGGGAGCGTTTCTGAAGCCGAAAGGCTGATTGTTTTTAGGGCATCTGCATCGTGACCCGGAGTGCGAGCGGAGCTTTCCTTACACCTGGCGCCATCTTGCCCTCTCGGCAAGGATTTAACGCTAACCACGCGTCCAGCGAAACGGCAGAATGTTGCGGCCTTTTTCAGCCGCCACACCTGTTTGAAAGGCCGTCGTTTCACCCGGCTGGCGGGCGCGCTGATGGGGAAAGGTCACCACACTGCCGCCGCTTCCGGCAACGCGGCTGCCTCTTTCGCGTTCGCCGATGATGTCATAAAATTCCGTCGTGGCCGGATCGCTCGCCTGTTCGGCCATCTTGTGCAGTTCCACACCACACGGTCTGTCCGCCGTGCGGTGCTCGTCGGGAAAATTATTGCGCTCGTCGCTCATCGCTGGGGCTCCGTTCATTCATCGTCTGAAGCGCCCGCTCCAGACTGGATTTGCTGCCATTGCGCAGCGGAATGAACGTCTTGCCGAATTTCTTGCAACCCGACTTCACCCGCAGACACGCATCGTGGCTGATACAGTCGATCGGGCAGAAAACGCAGTCGACGGAAGGAAGCACGGTATCGATGCGCGACACCGCCTCACGCAGGCCGCCGTCGTGGTGGATCAGTTCGGCGCCGAAATTGCTGGCGATCTGGCGAAGATGGGCAACCTGACAGTCACGGCCGCCGACATAAAGAAAGCTTTTCGGACCGGAAAGCTGCTGTTCGGCCACGTCCCGCTCGGTCTGGGGAGCGCCTTTGCCCTGCTTGCCGCCACGTTCGGCCTTCTTCTTTTCCTTGCGTGCCATTCCCTCACCTGCCGGTTGGTTTTTGATACCCCGATATCGGGCCCCGACGTTCGGGATGCCGGCAACATAATAAAGATGAGTTTTGGAGTAAAGTATAAAGGTGATAAATTTCCTCATGTTTTTATGCGGAGGGCTTATCACATAATCGCGAGAAGCAGGCCGATCAGCCGTTTATCCGCAACCCGCCCATGAAAAGCTGTTCCAGATGGCGGGCCGCGTCTTCGAAACGTCCCTCGCCGCCATTCTTGTCGCCCAGAACCGCCCGCACCTGTACATCGAAATCGGCATAGTGCTGGGTGGTCGACCAGATCGAGAAAATGAGGTGGTAAGGGTCACATTTGGCCATCCGCCCGGCCTTCACCCAAGCGCGGATCACCTCGGCCTTCTCATCCACCAGCTGTTTCAACGGGCCCTTCAGTTCATCCTCGATATGCGGGGCGCCCTGCAGGATCTCATTCGCAAACAACCGGCTTTCGCGCGGAAAATCACGCGACATTTCCAGCTTGCGGCGAATATAGGAGCGGATCTCGCTTTCAGGATTACCCTCGGCATTGAAAGCGCGCAGCGGGTCGAGCCACGTGTCCAGCACCCGCTCGATCAGGGCCCGATGCATCGCCTCCTTGGTGCGGAAGTAATAAAGCACATTCGGCTTGGACATGCCGGCCGCTTCCGCAATCTGGTCTATGGTGGAGCCGCGGAACCCATTCGTGGAAAAGACACTGAGTGCAGCTTCAAGAATCGCTTCCTGCTTTTCCTCCTGAATGCGGGTCCGCTTCTGTGTTTTCGCTGCGCGCGGTATGGCCATTCTCAGCTCTCTGTTTCTTTTCAATGCAATTGCCGCTACAGTATGCTTAAAAAATAATCGACGTTCATAGCTTAGGCAAAATTACTGCGTTTCGTCACAAATTCCCTTGCTGACGCCATCGCGAATTTGCAATGTTTACCAGCCGGTCAATTTATCCATCATCGCCGCCACAAGGCAATGGCTGTTATCTTAACCGGCAAAAAAGGGAACGGCACAAGCTTTGCTTTGATAAAAACAAAACAGGTGAGGACGACACTTCATGACGGCGGGTAAGAACTTGACGGTCAATGGCGACCGTCTGTGGGATAGTCTGATGGATATGGCGAAGATTGGCCCCGGCATTGCCGGCGGCAATAATCGCCGCACGTTGACGGATGAGGATGCGGAAGGCCGCAGCCTTTTCCAGCGCTGGTGCGAAGCGGCAGGCCTGACGATGGGCGTCGACCGCATGGGCACCATGTTCGCCACCCGCGCCGGCGAGGACCCGGACGCGCTCCCCGTTCATATCGGCAGCCATCTCGATACCCAGCCGACCGGCGGCAAATATGACGGCGTGCTTGGCGTGCTGGCCGGTCTGGAAGTCGTGCGCAGCCTTAACGATCTAAACATCAAAACCAGACACCCGATCGTCGTTACCAACTGGTCGAACGAGGAAGGCGCCCGCTTTGCGCCTGCCATGCTGGCCTCAGGCGTCTTCGCCGGCATTCACGATCTCGATTACGCCTATAGCCGCACGGATACCGACGGCAAGACTTATGGCGAGGAGCTGAAACGCATCGGCTGGCTGGGTGAGGAAGAGGTCGGCGCGCGCAAGATGCATGCCTATTTCGAATATCACATCGAACAGGGCCCGATCCTGGAGGCCGAAAACAAGCAGATCGGCGTCGTCACCCATTGCCAGGGCCTGTGGTGGCTGGAAGTGACGCTGACCGGCAAGGAAGCCCATACCGGCTCCACCCCGATGGCGATGCGCGTTAATGCCGGCCTTGCCGCGGCGCGAATCCTCGAAAAGGTGCAGGAAGTGGCGATGGCTCACCAGCCGGGAGCCGTCGCCGGTGTCGGCCAGATGATCTTCACGCCCAATTCCCGCAATGTGCTGCCCGGCAAGGTGGTCTTCACCATCGACCTCAGAACCCCCTCGCAGGCAAAGCTCGACAGCATGCGCGCCATCTTCGAACGCGAGGTGCCCGCCATCGCCGAAGAACTCGGCGTCGGCTGCTCGATCGAAGCCATCGGCCATTTCGACCCCGTCACCTTCGATCCCGTGCTGGTCGGCCGGGTGCGCTCCGCCGCCGAACGACTGGGCTACAGTCACATGGACATCATCTCCGGCGCCGGCCACGATGCCTGCTGGACGGCCAGAGTTGCCCCCTCAACCATGATCTTCTGCCCCTGCGTGGACGGGCTTTCCCACAACGAGGCGGAGGAAATTTCACCCGAATGGGCAAAGGCCGGCTGCGACGTGCTGTTGCATGCGGTGCTGGAGACTGCGGAGATCGTGGAATGACCGTGCCCACGATGGCAGGCCCC
>NZ_QLNF01000104.1:25117-28306 GCF_003261015.1 Agrobacterium sp. MS2
CACTAGCGTCGTAAAAACCTGCGACGGTGCCTCCCATTTCTTCTCCCCGCCGGGGAGAAGGTGGCCCGAAGGGCCGGATGAGGGGGCAAGGGTCATGGTCAATCACACCGTTAAAAAAGCAGCAAAACGCCATCCAGGCAAAACCGCGCAGGCCAGAAAACTCCGCCGCGGGGAGACCGACGCCGAATACCGCCTCTGGTATGAACTCAAGGGCCGCAGGCTGAACGGTTTCAAATTCAGTCGACAGGTCCCACTTGGCGCTTACGTCGCCGATTTCGTCTGCCGAGAAAAAATGCTGATCGTCGAGCTGGATGGATCGCAGCACGCCGCCTCCAGGCATGACCTGCAAAGAACGCGCTGGTTGAACAGCCACGGCTACGCCGTTCTACGTTTCTGGAACCATGACGTTTTCGAAGACCTCTCCTCCACGCTCAATACCATCCTCGCTGTCTTGAACGCCGAGATATTCCTGCCCGATCATCCCGACCGTTATTCGCCAGCCCTCGCCACCGGGAACATAGTTCAATGACCGTCACCATCATCAAGAACGGCACCATCGTCACCGCCGACCTCACCTACAAGGCAGATGTGAAGATCGAGGATGGCAAAATCACCGAGATCGGCCCTGATCTCACCGGCGGCACCGTGCTGGATGCCACCGGATGTTACGTGATGCCCGGCGGCATCGATCCGCATGTGCATCTGGAAATGCCCTTCATGGGCACCTATTCCGCCGATGATTTCGAGAGCGGCACGCGGGCGGCGCTTTCCGGCGGCACGACGATGGTGGTGGATTTCTGCCTGCCGGAGCCGGGGCAGTCGCTTCTCGATGCCCTGCAACGCTGGGACAACAAGGCGACGCGCGCCAATTGCGATTACTCCTTCCACATGGCCGTCACCTGGTGGGGCGAACAGGTCTTCGATGAGATGAAGACGGTGGTTCAGGAAAAAGGCATCAACTCCTTCAAGCACTTCATGGCCTATAAAGGCGCCCTGATGGTGAATGACGACGAGATGTTCGCCTCCTTCTCGCGTTGCGCGGAGCTCGGCGCCATTCCCTTCGTGCACGCGGAAAACGGCGATATCGTCGCGCAGATGCAGGAAAAACTGATGGCGGAAGGCAATGTCGGGCCGGAGGCGCACGCCTATTCCCGCCCGCCGTCCGTGGAAGGCGAGGCCACCAACCGCGCCATCATCATCGCCGATATGGCCGGTGCGCCGCTTTACGTCGTCCACACCTCCTGCGAACAGGCCCATGAAGCCATCCGCCGCGCCCGGCAAAACGGCATGCGGGTCTATGGCGAGCCGCTGATACAGCACCTGATCCTCGACGAAGGCGAATATGCCAATCCCGACTGGGACCATGCCGCCCGTCGGGTGATGTCACCGCCCTTCCGTAACCGTCAGCATCAGGACAGCCTCTGGGCGGGTCTCGCCTCCGGCTCGCTGCAATGTGTGGCGACCGACCATTGCGCCTTCACGACCGAGCAGAAACGCTTCGGCCTCGGTGATTTCCGCAAGATACCGAACGGCACGGGCGGGCTGGAAGATCGCATGCCGCTGCTCTGGACCCATGGCGTGGCGACCGGCCGGCTGACGATGAACGAGTTCGTCGCCGTCACTTCCACCAACATCGCCAAGACCCTCAATATCTATCCGAGGAAAGGCGCGATCCTCGTCGGCAGCGACGCCGATATCGTCGTCTGGGACCCGGCGCTTACAAAGACCATCAGTGCGGCAAACCAGCAATCGGCCATCGATTACAACGTGTTCGAAGGGCAGAAGGTAAAGGGTCTGCCGCGCTACACGCTCTCGCGCGGGCTGGTGAGCGTTGAGGAAGGCACCATCGAGACACAGCCCGGCCACGGCCAGTTCATCGCCCGCGATCCCTATCCGGCCGTCAGCCAGGCGCTTTCCACCTGGAAGGAGCTCGTATCGCCACGCAAGGTGGAACGCACGGGCATTCCGGCATCGGGCGTGTGATCATGAGCGAGCCGAAACGCGAAATCCTCATCGCCGCCGCCATTCTCCTCAACGAGAAGCGGCAGATGCTCGTGGTGCGCAAGCGCGGCACCACGCAGTTCATGCAGCCGGGCGGCAAGATCGATCCGGGCGAAACGCCGGAACAGGCGCTTCGCCGCGAGCTGGCCGAGGAAATCGGCCTGACGCTGCCCGAAAATGCCGCGCGTTATGAGGGCATCTTTCGCGAGGAAGCCGCCAATGAGCCGGGCGCTGATGTCGTCGCCCATGCCTTTACCGCCAGGCTTCATAGCGAGGTCACCCCGCAGGCGGAAATCGAGGAAGTCCGCTGGCTCGATCTCGACCGCACCCCCCGCGTGACCATCGCCAGACTGACGGAAACCCAGATGCTGCCGCTGGCGCGCGCCGCCCTTACGGAAAGTGAAACCAAGCCGCGATGAACCAGGCCTCTTCCTATTCCGTCGTTTCCGCCAGAAAACTGGGCCTCACTTTCGAAACGGGGGATGGCCCGGTCCACGCCCTGTCCAATGTCGATCTCGACGTGAAAAAGGGCGACTTCGTCTCCTTCATCGGCCCTTCCGGCTGCGGCAAGACCACCTTTCTGCGGGTCATCGCTGATCTGGAAAAACACACGTCAGGCGACATCACCGTCAACGGCACCACGCCGGAAAATGCCCGCAAGGACCGCTCCTACGGTTACGTCTTTCAGGCGGCGGCTCTTTATCCTTGGCGCAGCATCGAAAAGAACATCGCCCTGCCGCTCGAAATCATGGGTTACAGCAAGGCCGAGCAGCGCGAGCGCATCGACCGTACAATGGACCTCGTCAACCTCAACGGTTTCGGCAAGAAATACCCCTGGCAACTTTCCGGCGGCATGCAGCAGCGCGCCTCCATCGCCCGCGCGCTTGCCTTCGATGCCGACCTGCTTCTCATGGACGAGCCGTTCGGCGCGCTGGATGAGATCGTGCGCGATCACCTCAACGAGCAGCTGCTGAAGCTCTGGGATACGACCGGCAAGACCATCTGCTTCGTGACCCATTCCATTCCCGAAGCCGTTTATCTGTCGACCAAGATCGTCGTGATGTCGCCGCGGCCGGGCCGGGTGACCGATGTGATCGAATCCAGTTTGCCTCGGGAACGGCCGCTGGAAATTCGCGAGACGCCGGAGTTTCTGGCGATTGCGCATCGGGTGCGTGAGGGGTTGAAGGC
>NZ_QLNF01000105.1:0-5922 GCF_003261015.1 Agrobacterium sp. MS2
CCCGCGGCAACCCGTTCTTCGACCGCTGCATCGCGGGCCGCTTTTTCCAGAACATGGCCCGTTGAGGCGGCCGAGGCCGCCCCGTATTCGCCATGCGCCACGGGCGTGAGCAAGTCCTTCAGCTTGAGCACCGTCAGGTCGCCGAACTCAGCAATGTCGAGGCCGGCGAATTTGACCGATAGGGCTTCGCGCTTCAGGCGCTTGCCGTCGCAGGTCGGGCAAGGGCGGCCGATGATATATTGCGAGACGCGCTTCTTCATCAACGCGCTTTTAGTGTTGGCGAAGGTTTCCAGCACATAGCGACGCGCGCCGGTGAAAGTGCCCTGATAGCTCGGCTCCATCCGGCGTTTGAGGGCAACGCGCGTCTGCTCAGGGCTCAGCCCCGCATAGACCGGCACCGTCGGCGTTTCGTCGGTGAAGAGAATCCAGTCGCGATCCTTCTTTGGCAGATCGCGCCATGGCGTATCGACGTCATAACCAAGCGACACAAGAATATCGCGCAGGTTTTGGCCGTGCCACGCCGGAGGCCATGCGGCGATTGCCCGCTCGCGAATGGTGAGTGTATCGTCGGGTACCATCGTCGCCTCAGTCGCGTCATAGACGCGCCCGATTCCGTGGCATGTCGGGCAGGCCCCGGTCACGGTGTTGGGCGAGAAATCCTCCGCATAGAGCATGGGTTGATTGCGGGGATATTCGCCGACGCGCGAATAGAGCATCCGCACCAGGCTGGAGAGCGTCGTCACGCTGCCGACCGAGGATCGCGCGTTGGCCGAGCCGCGCTGCTGCTGCAACGCCACCGCAGGCGGCAAACCGTCGATCGCGTCGACCTCCGGCACGCCGGCCTGATCGATCAGGCGGCGCGCATAGGGGGCGACCGATTCCAGGTAGCGCCGTTGCGCCTCCGCATAGAGGGTTCCAAATGCAAGTGACGACTTGCCCGATCCCGATATTCCGGTGAACACCACGAAGGCATCGCGGGGAATATCGACATCGATATTCTTGAGGTTGTTCTGTCGCGCTCCACGAACCTGCACGCAAGCGGGCGGCCCCGTATGCCCATGATCGGTGGCCGGCGTCGTCGCGTGAATATCCTTGCTCTTCAATTCAGTCTTCCTGCCCTATACGCCCGTGCGGCCCGTGGTTCATCACAGTCGGGTAACAGATGAATGCATTTCCGACTCAATACATCCAACGGCCAGGCTGGCCCGATGTTCGGCACCTTTGAAATATTTTTCCAGCATTAAACAAAGGTTACGACAAAACCATTTTTCCCGTTGGGTCCCGCGACGAGGCCACACACACTCCGCTGGTAAGCGCCTGGGCCAGGCGGCCCTGGTCCGTGCCGCTATCGGCATGTAACGATCGCACTTCGGCGCTTGTTACCGCACCGCGACGCGTTGCCCATTTGCCAGAGCGCGCTTCATCATGGCCGGGGTCGGGCCATGATGACGGCCGAGTTGTCGATCCGAGCGCCTCGCGCCGCTTCGGATCGGCGGGTCAGTAGGGAATGACCGTGCGGATCGACTTGCCTTCGTGCATCAGTGCGAAGGCCTCGTTGATCTCCTCCAAACCCATCGTGTGGGTTACGAATGGGGCCAGATCGATATCGCCTCTCATCGCGTCCTCGACCATGCCGGGGAGCTGTGTCCGTCCCTTGACGCCACCGAAAGCGGACCCCTTCCATACGCGGCCCGTGACGAGCTGGAACGGCCGGGTGGAGATTTCCTCGCCCGCGCCGGCAACGCCAATCACGATCGACTGACCCCAGCCACGGTGCGCTGATTCAAGAGCGGCGCGCATGACGTGGACGTTGCCGATGCACTCGAAGGTATGATCGATGCCCCAGCCCGACATCTCGATCAGCACTTGCTGGATGGGCTTGTCATGGTCCTTAGGGTTGATGCACTCGGTCGCACCGAACTGGCGTGCCAGCTCGAACTTGGACGGATTGGTGTCGATGGCGATGATGCGACCCGCCTTCGCCTGGCGCGCACCCTGAATCGCCGCGAGGCCGATGCCGCCGAGGCCGAACACGGCGACCGAGTCTCCGGGCTGGACCTTGGCGGTATTGTGGACTGCACCGATGCCGGTCGTGACGCCGCAGCCGAGCAGGCAAACATGTTCGGGGTTTGCCTCGGGATTGATCTTGGCGAGCGAGACTTCGGCGACGACAGTGTATTCACTGAAGGTTGAACAGCCCATGTAATGATGGAGGGGCTGACCATTGTACGAAAAGCGGGTGGTCCCATCGGGCATCAAGCCCTTGCCCTGCGTTTCGCGGACAGCGACGCACAGGTTGGTCTTGCCCGACAGGCAGAAGTCGCACTTGCCGCACTCGGCGGTGTAGAGCGGAATCACGTGATCGCCCGGCCCGACGCTGGAATGGGCCGACGACTACAACAATTTCCGGCCACTCATCGCTCGGATACCAGACCCCGGCGGACTATGCAGGGATCATCGCCGCAACCGGCACAAACGCTACGCAGTGTGGAAGATTCACGTTTCCGCCGGTTGCTCCCACCACGCCCTTTGGCGTATCAAAAACAGCCGAGGCTCTAATCGCAGCCGGATGAAACTTCAGTGGCAGGTCACATGCTGTAATTTTTGGTATATGGGCGGGGCCAAAATAAAAGCCTCCCTCTCTCAAAGGGAATTCTCGCGGGGTGGTTAAGGCCGTATTGCGAAGGCGGGTTAGCCCGGACCAGAGCGAAAGCGTACTGCTTATGGTTTCTGTGAGGTGGAATTCCTTAGAGAGGAAAAGTATTCCTGTGAGAAACGTCGGCGCCGCTGACACCGTGGTGATGAACGTAGGGGAGGTCGGCGATGGCGTCTAGGATTTTCAGAACTGCGTTGGACTGACAGTAATAGTAGCGAGTCTGGGCCTGCTGGCGCCATTCAACCAGCTTGGCGTCACGCATCTTCTTCAAGTGTTGGGAAAGAGCTGACTGACTAAGATTTACGTGTTGGGCAAGGCTGTTAACGTCCCATTCCCTTTGCGTCAAAAGCCTGAGAACATGGATGCGTGAAGAATTAGACATGATGGAAAGCAGGCGTGCGGAAGCTTCCACCTGAAGTTTTAAATTATTTTCCACCACAACCATATTGACTATCCGTTTTGCATTGGGAGGACAATTTCGAATCAGTCGCTTCGCATATACTAATCGGATCTCATATCGCTAGCACGTTTGGTGTGGGGCATTGTTACACCACTCAGCTTCCGACGGCGACGACGGAGCAGACAAGTGGAAAACAGCCCTTTGAATCTCGCTATTCCCTGCTATGCGTCCGCTGATGCAGCGAACACGTCGTCATCGAGTATCTCGATCCATTGGCGTCTTTCCACCGTCTGATCCCGGACGAGACCGAGACCATCAATTTAGGAGCGGCGCAGACCTCCAGCTAGACCTTGGAGCTTATGCGTTTCCGACGATGACCAATTCAAGCGAACTGATCTTCCATGCGGAACCACCAAAACACGACTTCGTCTAAGCCGCTGATCGTTGGTTCTTCTCGCCGCCGATTTGCGGAGCTGCACCGTTCGCTCTATTTTGGTAGATCGTCTTCTTGCCGTATCCCCTTGCCTCTGGGCCGAGTTTGGACGCTTCAGAGCCGGGCTCGCGAATCCACTTGCGCCGGTTGAGCTTGAAGCGTTTCACCAGGGTTTCCAGCTCGCTTGCGGCGGCAGAGACGGATTCGGCAATGGCACCCATGCTGCTGACCATGCCAGCGTTTTGCTGCGTCATTTGGTCCAGCGAGTTCACCGCGGCATTGATTTCGTTCAGACTGGTCGATTGTTCTCGCGCGCCGACGGAAATGCTTTCGATGTTAGCATTGATCGACTTCACATACTCTTCAATATGTTTCAGGGCTTGACCTGTTTCACCAACGAGCCGAACACCTTCCCTTACCTCAGCCGAAGAATTGGCAATAAGACCGGAAATCTGTTTCGCAGCACTGGCCGAGCGTTGTGCGAGCTCGCGGACTTCCTGTGCGACAACGGCGAAGCCTCTACCCGCTTCGCCGGCACGCGCCGCCTCAACGCCTGCGTTGAGTGCGAGGAGGTTTGTCTGAAAGGCAATTTCGTCAATCACGCTGATGATGCTGGTGATCTCCTTTGAAGCGGATTCGATGCGTCCGATGGCATCGACGGTAGCCGTGACAACTTGAACAGAGTTTGCTGCGACCGTGTTGGCTTCGGTAACCAGTCTATGGGCTTCGGCAGTCCGTTCGGCCGACTGCCGCACTGTGACCGTGATCTGTTCCAGAGCGGCGGATGTTTCTTCAAGAGCCGCCGCCTGCTGTTCTGAACGATGAGCAATTCCGTTGGCGCTGGAACTCATGTCCCCGCTTTTTTCCGTTAACATTGACGTTTGGCTGAGGACCTCTTCCAGCGTTCCCTGGAACTTCGCTAGCGACTCATTGAAATCGTGTCTGAGGTGCTCAAACTCATCGACAAACGGCTCGTCAATCGTGATGCGTATATTGTTATCCGAGAGACGTTCAAGGCCTGCTCCGATCTGCTGCAGTGCGGTCACTCGGCCCGAGACATCGGTGGCGAATTTGACAACCTTGAAGACTTTGCCTTCGTCGTCCATGATCGGATTGTAGGTTGCCTGAATATAGACGGAACTTCCGTCCTTCCTCAAGCGCTTGAATTCGTCGTTGAAGAACTCGCCTCTCGCGAGGCGTGGCCAGAAGTCGGCATACTCCTTTGATGCAAGATAATCCGCCTCACAGAAAATCTGGTGGTGCTTGCCGACAATCTCGTCAAGGGAATAGCCAAGTGTGTCGAGGAAGTTCTTGTTGGCCGTCAGAATCTTGCCATCAGGTGTAAATTCGATCACGGCCTGGGCACGGGAGAGGGCATCCAGCTTGCCCTTGCTTTCCAGGCTCTCGCGTTTGATGTCTGTGATGTCGGTTGCGATCTTCACGACCTTGATGACCTTGCCGCCACGGATAACGGGATTATAGGAAGCTTCCAGCCAAATTTCCCGACCATTCTTGCCGATCCTCTTATATTGGCCGCGGTCGAACTCACCGGAACTAAGACGTTTCCAGAATGCTGTGTATTCTGCAGACTGGGCATCATCCGGCTTGACAAACATCCGATGGCTTTTGCCGATAATCTCGTCACGACTATAACCGACCGCCTTGCAGAAGTTCTCATTGGCGTCGAGGATCGTGCCGTCGGTTTTGAACGAGATAATGGCTTGTGATCGTTCGAAAGCCTGCATGACAGAATAGAGACTGCCGGCCAGGATGGTGTTCAGGTTCACGAAAGCCTCCGCCTTGAAAGAATTAGGCCTTCACTATCTAACGAACTGATTAATTTATCATTATCCATCGCGCTAATGTGGCCCCGCGGGCCGAGTTCGGCATCCTATTAAAAAACGCTGTGACAAACGAGCTCAAAGCAAAGACCGCCGCGCGCTTTTAACCGAAAAACAATGGATTTGAGTAAAATCGAAAATAGTTTCCACCGCACGCGCTTGAACTACTATCAAGGCCGCGCACAGAGGTTCCATGCCAAACTTCCGTCATAATCGCGCCAACGTCGAGATCTTTATCTGGATCGGTGCATTCGTTTTGCTCTACGGCCTTGCCTCGTATTTTAATGCCCATGAGGTTCTGGACCATTATTTCCGCGATCATGAGAGTTACAATCTCGATGAGGTGTTTACCGCTCTTAACATCGGTGGTTTCCTGGGACTGGCCTACTCTGTCCTCCGTATCAAGGATATGTCTCACGAAATCTCTCGCCGCATTCTCGCCGAGCGTGACGTCGACTGGATTGCTTTCCATGACCCACTGACAAAGCTGCCAAATCGACGCCTTCTTGACGCCGTGACCGCCCGGGAAGATTTCCTTTCCGGTGACCGCTATGGGGTGTTCAGCATCGATCTGGATGGGTTTAAAAAGGTC
>NZ_QLNF01000105.1:5932-8061 GCF_003261015.1 Agrobacterium sp. MS2
ATCAAGGCCGCGCAAAGAGGTTCCATGCCAAACTTCCGTCATAATCGCGCCAACGTCGAGATCTTTATCTGGATCGGTGCATTCGTTTTGCTCTACGGCCTTGCCTCGTATTTTAATGCCCATGAGGTTCTGGACCATTATTTCCGCGATCATGAGAGTTACAATCTCGATGAGGTGTTTACCGCTCTTAACATCGGTGGTTTCCTGGGACTGGCCTACTCTGTCCTCCGTATCAAGGATATGTCTCACGAAATCTCTCGCCGCATTCTCGCCGAGCGTGACGTCGACTGGATTGCTTTCCATGACCCACTGACAAAGCTGCCAAATCGCCGTCTTCTTGATGCTGTGGCCGCCCGGGAAGATTTCCTTTCCGGTGACCGCTATGGGGTGTTCAGCATCGATCTGGATGGGTTTAAAAAGGTCAACGATCTGCTTGGGCATGATAGCGGCGATGCTGCTCTCAAAATTACGTCCGAACGGCTGGCGGAGGTTTTCCCAGACGAGCATATCTATCGGCTAGGGGGTGACGAGTTTGTCGTGCTGGCGAAGCTTAGGGGGCAGGTCGATCTCAAAGCGCTGTCGGCCCGAATCGTACGTGCGATATCCAAGCCAATGACAATCAAAGGCGCGACGGTCGATCTTGGCGCAAGCGTTGGATATACCGTTGCAGGCATTAACGGCGTAACGCTCGCAGATGCAATCCATCAATCGGACTGCGCCATGTATGCTTCGAAAAAAATGGGCCGCAACAATGCCTCGGCCTTTACTCCGGCAATGCTTGATGAGCTCAACAATCGCATACAACTTGAGGCTCGTTTGCGCCAAGCCATGAGAGAGGGTGTAGTCGAGCCCTATTACCAGCCTTTTGTAGAACTCAGCACCCGGAAGCTGGCGGGGTTTGAAGCACTTGCCCGGTGGAAAACAGCTGATGGCACCTTTATTCCCCCGTCTGATTTCATCCCGATCGCCGAAGATGCCGGGCTCATTGTCGAGCTAACAGAACAATTGTTCAGGCGAGCCTGCAAGGATGCAATGTCCTGGCCGGCCGACACCATTTTGTCTTTCAATGTCTCACCGACGCAATTGTGCGATCGGCTGCTCGGGCTGCGACTGCTGAAAATCATGGGCGAAAGCGGCCTGCCGGTTCAGCGCCTGGAAATCGAGATCACGGAAAGTGCGCTGATCAAGGACGCAGTTGCGGCCAAGGAAGTTCTGGAGGATCTTACCAAGGCGGGTATCCGGATTGCTCTGGACGACTTTGGGACCGGCTATTCGAGCCTTTCGCAGCTGTCGAATTACCAGTTCCAGAAGATCAAGATTGACAGGAGTTTCGTTCAGACATTCGAGGCAAGCGAAAGGCAGGATAAGGTCGTCCGCGCCATGATCGCGCTTGGTCATGGTTTGGGCGTTGAGGTCACCGCCGAAGGAATCGAGGAGCAAAGCCAACTGCAATACCTTCAGCAGCTTGGCTGTGATCTCGGTCAGGGCTACCTTTTCGGCCGGCCACAGCCGATTGAAGATGCCATCAGGACGTCGTTGGCGGCTGCAGGGACTGGCGAGGATTTGATGTCAGACGATGAGGGACGCCTAAAGCGAGATGTTTTGGGCAGATGACCCTTATTTGGCGAGGCGGAGACGATTCCCGCTCCCGCGAGACAATAGAGAGCGGTGCGATTTCGACGGACCGCGTCCCAGAAGTTCACCGTGGGTTGGAGTGCCTTAGGACGATGGATCGGATCATTGACTGGTATCACCGCAGAAGGCCTGAAACACCTGTGATGCCAGCAGATCTGGTCGCGCTGCTTGCGGCGCTTCCCAACAATAGACCGATTTGCATCAGGGTCGGCATGACATATTTCGTGTTAACAGCGAGCACGGTCGCTATCGACGAGCAAGAGGGGTTGCTATTGGAGCCGCCAGTTCTAGGCGCGTAGGCGGAGTTCCAACGTTTCAATTCGGGCAAGCTATACACTCCATGCCGGTATAGGGTGGCGCCCAAGCGGTTGATCGTCAGGCGAAAACCTTATCGCCCGAGGACCTCTCCAGGTTTCATGACTGGCCAATTCTGTGCCTTCAACCTGGGACACCGGCGTCTGCCGCCATTGCCATGCAGTCGGTAAAAGCCGTTT
>NZ_QLNF01000105.1:8071-8558 GCF_003261015.1 Agrobacterium sp. MS2
TCCGCTCCCGCGAGACAATAGAGAGCGGTGCGATTTCGAGGGGCCGCGTCCCAGAAGTTCACGTGGGTTGGAGTGCCTTAGGACGATGAATCGGATCATTCACTGGTATAACCGCAGAAGGCCTGAAACACCTGTGATGCCAGCAGATCTAGTCGCGCTGCTTGCGGCGCTTCCCAACAATAGACCGAATTGCATCAGGGTCGGCATGACATATTTCGTGTTAACAGCGAGCACGGTCGCTATCGACGAGCAAGAGGGGTTGCTATTGGAGCCGCCAGTTTTAGGCGCGTAGGCGGAGTTCCAACGTTTCAATTCGGGCAAGCTATACACTCCATGCCGGTGTAGGGTGGCGCCCAAGCGGTTGATCGTCAGGCGAAAACCTTATCGCCCGAGGACCTCTCCAGGTTTCATGCCTGGCCAATTCTGTGCCTTCAACCTGGGACACCGGCGTCTGCCGCCATTGCCATGCAGTCGGTAAAAGCCGTTT
>NZ_QLNF01000106.1:0-322 GCF_003261015.1 Agrobacterium sp. MS2
ATTCTCCGCATGATTCACGAATAAAATCGCCGATCAGCAGTCCTAAAGATACGTGGGGTGGCCTACGCGCTTACGCTGAAGGTAATCCCCCCGCGAATTAACGGGCTTCAAAAGTAGAATTTTCTCGGGCTTTATGACCTGAGACCCATCTTCCCTCCGGTTTTCGGGAGAGTCTTGGGTTTTTAATCTGGCCTTATGCGGCCTGTTTTTCCATAGCCATTTTCATCGAGAATTCATTGGGTGTGATGGTAAGCCTCCGGTGAAGGCCGCAGGTCAGGCCGCTTGAGCGTTGACGGTCGGCGGCGTCCAATTCCACGGAAGC
>NZ_QLNF01000107.1:0-8373 GCF_003261015.1 Agrobacterium sp. MS2
GTTTCGTAGGACACGACAATGCCGCGCTCCAGCAGCATTTCTTCCACCAGCCGCAGGCTTAACGGGAACCGGAATACAGCCAGACGGCATGGGCGATGATATGCGGTGGGAAACGGTGGTTCTTGTAGCTGATGGTCTGCGTGCTCATCACGTCCGGTTATCCGTCAACCGTTAAGCCCCGGACAACGTGACGACGCCTCCCGCGGGTGATGGTCACCGACAAGCTGCGGTCCTATTGAGCCGCAAAGGCCGCGTTGATGCCGAGTGTAGAAAATCGTTCGCATAAAGCCCTCAACAACCCGCTGAAAATTCACATATTTCCGTACGACGACGCGAACGGCGAATGATGCGCTTTAAGTCAGCGCGCCATTGTCAACGTTTCGTCTCAGTCTACGGCCAGGTCGCCAATCTCTTTCAGCTTCATCGCAAACATCTCCTTGCCGCCGATCATCGCGAACTCCGCGCCGACGCCATCATAACTTAGCGTCAAATCGCTGTGTCGATCCATGTATGAAATTTAGCCCGATGAGACACACCTGTCTCAAACCAGGTTAAGGCGACGCCACCGGCCATAGGTTTGCCGACGCTTAAATACGCCTCGTCGTCCCGGCCACGAGATCTTTGATGAAGGCCTGTGTGTATGGTGTCTGCTCCACAGAGCGGCGCGTTATCACTTCGTAGGGCTCACTCTTTGACCGCAGTTGCATGGGCAGAATGCTGGCCATGCCAAAATTGACAAAAAAGGCTGCAACATCGCTGGACAGTAGCGCGACAGTGTTTGGCTCAGCTTGAATCAATGACATCGTCGTTAGCGCTGAGCGGGTCTCCAGCAAGGCACGGGGCATGTCGAGGCCGGCTTGGCGGAATTCCTGTTCCAGAGATAGCCGCATCGGCATCGAAGCAGTGTAGACGATCCAGCGCGCCTCCGACAGTTCCTTGAGTCGCACCCGCTTGCGACCGATCAGGGGATGAGCCGGATTGGCAACGACTGCCAGCAGTTCGTCATGAAACGCAGTGACGGTGTAGAGCTGCGGGACCGTGCTCATTGAGCTGCGCCCAATCACCAGATCCAACAGCCCGCGGTCCAGCTGACGCAGCAGTTCGACGCTGGTATCTTCTAAAATCTCGATCGACGTGCGCGGGAAGCGCTTTAGAAAACTACTGATGATTTCGGTCACATACGGCACGGCGCCCATGATTGTACCGATGCGCAGCCTGCCCCACTCTCCATGCGACGCCGTGTGAATTTCCTGCGCCATGGCGGTCAGCTGTGAGAGCATGGTCTTGGCGTGGCGGATCATACACTCGCCCGCAATTGTCGGAATAAGTCCCCGATTGGTGCGGTCGAAAAGCTTCGTTCCAGCCAGATCTTCAGCCTCCTGCAATGCCTTCGTGGCGCGCGGTTGGCTCATGACAATCAGCTCTGATGCCCGCTTCAACGAGCCGCTGTCGTCAATGGCGGAGATCAGCAGCAGTTGCCGCATGGACAGGCGGAGCATTGGAATAGAATGAGAGCGTGACATCAGCCTACTGATTTCCTTTTCGTTATATCAATATCCAATAATAACGGATTTACAGCCGCCGCACCGCCGTTATTTTGCACATTAGGATGAAATAACCGCCGTTCATCACAGGAATCCGTGTTGGCAGGTTATCAAATTGGAATAGCAAGGCAGGGGTGGCACATGAGCCTGATCAATTACGTAACGCGGGTCCAATTCGGATACGGCGAAATTGCAACGCTCAAGGCGGAACTGGCTCTTGCAGGTATGTCCCGTCCGGTCATCGTCACCGACAAAGGCGTGCGAGCGCTTGGCATCCTGGAACGGATCGAAGCCGTAGGGGGGATTATTCCCGCCGCCATCTTCGACGAAACGCCCGGCAATCCGAATGAAGCAGCCGCCGTCAAGGCAACTGCCGTGTTTCGTGAGGCTGGCGGTGATGGCATTATTGCAATTGGTGGCGGCTCGGCCCTCGATCTTGCAAAAGCCGTTGCCGTGATGGCCGCACATGAAGGGCCGCTCAAGACCTACGCGGTCATTGAAGGCGGGATGGAAAAGATCACATCTCGCACCTTCCCGACCATCGCCATACCCACAACAGCAGGAACTGGCAGTGAAGTCGGTCGCGCCGCCATCATCATCCTTGAAGACGGCCGCAAGGTGGGGCTGCTGTCGCCTTTCCTTGTTCCGAAGGCAGCCATCGTCGATCCGGAATTGACGTTGAGCCTGCCGCCGATGCTGACCGCAGCAACGGGTATGGACGCGATCTCTCATTGCATCGAGACCTATCTTGCACCGTCCTTCAACCCGCCGGCCGATGGTATTGCACTCGAAGGCCTGCGCCGCGGCTGGGCGCACATCCGCCTCGCCGTGGAAGAACCGACCAATCGCGAGGCGCGCGCCAACATGGCGATCGTTGCCACCATGGGTGCCATGGCCTTCCAGAAAGGCCTGGGTTGCGTGCATAGCCTCAGCCACTCGCTAGGTGGCATCAATCCAAAGCTGCATCACGGCACGCTGAACGCCATCTTCATGCCACCGGTGCTTGCCTTCAACCAAAGCGCCAGCACTTCGGTGGCCGAGGGCAAGTATGCGCGGCTTGCCGATGCCATGGGTCTTTCAGCAAACGCCGACATCGGAGCGGCCATCGAAGAGATGACCCGTAGCATCGGCCTGCCGGCCCGTCTCTCCGAACTGGGCGTCACCGCCGATGTGTTCGACCGGGTCGTAAACGGCGCTCTCGCCGACCACAGCCATCGCACAAACCCACGTGAGGCATCGGCAGAAGACTATTACAGCATGTTGCAGGCGGTGCTGTAACGCCGTTACCTTAAGGAGCAGAAAAATGACGTACATGCTGCATGGCAAGCACCTGGTCGCCGGCGAATGGGTGGCGGCGGACAAGACATTCGCAAATGAGCCTGTTTCCGGTATTCCCACAGCATTTTCGCTTGGCAGCGTCGAACTGGTGAAACTTGCAGCCGAAGCCGCTGAAAAGGCTTTCTGGTCCTATGGCTATTCATCTGCCCAAAATCGGGCGGCGCTGCTGCGCGCCATTGCCGACGAGATCGATGCACGCGGCGGCGCCATTACCGAAATCGGCTGCCGTGAAACCGGCCTGCCCACTGCACGCCTGGAGGGCGAGCGTGGCCGAACGACCGGTCAGTTGCGGCTTTTTGCCAGCCATATCGAGAAGGGTGACTATCTTGATCGGCGTTTCGATCCGGCCCTGCCGGATCGTCAGCCCGCCCCACGTCCCGAGATCCGCCTTATGCAGCGTCCAGTTGGCCCGGTCGCCGTGTTTGGCGCGTCCAACTTCCCCCTTGCCTTCTCCACGGCGGGCGGAGACACCGCGGCTGCCCTTGCTGCAGGCTGCCCAGTGGTGGTGAAGGGACATTCAGCCCATCCGGGAACCAGTGAGATTGTCGCTGAAGCTATTCATGCTGCCATCGGCAGGTTGGGCATCGATCCGGGGGTATTTAGTCTTGTGCAGGGCGGCAATCGAGAGGTTGGAAGCGCCCTTGTCACCCACCCGCTGATCAAGGCCGTCGGCTTCACCGGTTCCCTCGCCGGAGGGCGCGCCCTGTTCGACCTCTGCGCAAGGCGCCCCGAACCGATACCCTTTTTCGGCGAATTGGGCAGTGTCAATCCGATGTTCGTCCTCCCGGAAGCTGCCAAGGCACGCGCGTCGGCCATGGGCACTGGCTGGGCCGCATCTCTTGTGATGGGCGCTGGCCAATTCTGCACCAATCCAGGCATTGCCGTGGTCGTTGAAGGTGCAGCTGCCGACAACTTCGTGGCCGCAACAAGGGATGCGCTGGCCAAGACCGGCCCACAGATCATGCTGACCGAAGGCATTGCCCGCGCCTACCATCAGGGTCAGGCGCGCATGAAGGACCGAGAGACGGTCGGGCCAGTCTGCGAGATGGTTTCGGAGGGGCGAAGCGCCAATCCGAACCTCTATGAGACGACGGCCGGCCAGTTCCTCGCAGACCACGTCCTGTCCGAAGAGGTGTTCGGGCCGCTCGGTCTCGTCGTGCGGGTGGAAACGCCTGAGGAGATGCATCGCGTCGCCCTGAGCTTCCAGGGCCAGTTGACGGCAACACTGCACATGGATGAGGGCGATCTGCCGCTGGCCAAGAGGCTGCTTCCCGTGCTGGAGCGAAAGGCTGGACGCGTGCTTGTCAACGGCTACCCCACCGGGGTGGAAGTGGTCGATTCCATGGTCCACGGAGGTCCCTACCCGGCTTCGACCAATTTCGGCGCCACCAGCGTTGGCACACTTTCGATCCGGCGCTTCCTGCGCCCGGTCAGCTATCAGAATTTTCCGGCGGGGCTCCTGCCGGAAGGTGTGCTCTAGCACCCCATTCACGACATGCCCCACCGGGGCATGAACACTAAACGGAGGAGGAACCCACCATGAAAGCGAATTTGATAGCCAGGACAGCAGTCTTCACAGGTCTGATTCTGGCTACCGGCATCCTGAGCGCCTCGGCCCAGACCACGCTCACCATCACACACTCGTCACCAGCCGACAGCCACTTCGGCGAAGGTGCTGCTGCCTTCAAGAAAGTCGCCGAGGAGAAATCCGGTGGTACACTGAATGTTGTTATCCAGCGTATGGACAATGAACGGGAGGCGCTTGAAAGCGTCCAATTCGGATCGCAAGAATGCGCAATGGGCTCCACAGGCTCGCTGGGTAACTTCGTGGCTGAGACCCGCGTTCTTGACGTCCCATTCCTGTTCGACAACTACGTGCATGCACGCGGTGTACTGGATTCCGAAATCGGCGGCGAGCTGCTGGCTCTGTTTCCGCAACACGGTCTATACGGCGTGTCCTGGCTGGAAAACGGCTTCCGCAACCTGACCACCGGCACCAAAAGCGTAAACTCGCCTGAAGACTTGCGCGGCATGAAGATCCGCACCATGGAAAATCAGGTGCATATGCAGGCTTGGCAGGCTGCTGGTGTGCTACCCACGCCGATGGCTTTCTCAGAGCTGCCGTCGGCGCTTCAGCAGGGCACGGTTGATGGACAGGAAAATTCTATCCCTGTGATCGTGGCCAACAATCTCGACATGATGCAGAAGCACCTCTACCTGACCGGCCACGTTTATTCCCCCGGCATCTTCGTCTGCAACCCGGACTTCATCGCCGGCCTGACGCCCGAGCAAAAGGCGGCCGTAGAAGAAGGCGGCAAGGCCGCAACAGCAGCCAATCGTGCGCGTGTCGAACAGGACGAAAATGTGGGCATCGAAACGCTGCGCACACGCGGCATCGAAGTGGTCGAGATCAAGGATCGCGATGCCTACCGCGATGCCATGGCCGCTGCAAATGCGGGCTTCGAAGAGCAGTTCGGTGCAGAGCTGATCAAGCGTATCCGTGACTGGAAAGCGCAATGAGCACATTGGCCACACTGATCCGTCGCGTTGACGGGGTTGTTGCAGGGGGGGTGGCGGCTGTCGCCTCCTTTGCACTGGCCATTGCGGTTGCTTCAAGCTTCTGGCAGGTCCTTGGCCGCTTCGTCTTCCAATCCCCTGCAACCTGGTCTGAAGCCTTAACGCGGCTCGCACTGGTGTGGATGGTGCTGCTTGGTATATCGGTTGCGCTGCGAAAGGGCGCGCTAGTTGCCATCGATCTGGCACGCGACGCCACAATAGGTGGGCTGCGCCGGAGCATTGAAGCCACGACACTCATCTCCTGCCTCATCCTGTTTGCAACGCTCTTCTGGTTTGGGATCGCCACGGCCCAGCGTGTCCGTATGCAGGAAATGGCTGGGATAGAAATCTCCATGGCGTGGGGCTACGCCGCCATTCCGATTGGAGCGTTCTTCGCGGCTCTTGGGGCAATGGTTCACTTCCTCGAATCGGGAAAGGAGACCACCCAATGACCGGTGCAATCATCACCTCGATGCTGGTGTTCTTCGCCATTTCCGTTCCGATTGCCATCGCCATCGGCCTTGCTTCGATGATCGGGCTTTTCGGCTTCACCACCCTGCCCGCCATCGTCATTCCCCAGCAGATCTATATTGCCCTCGACAAGTTTCCGCTGGCGGCAATTCCCTTCTTCATCCTCGCTGGAAACCTGATGGAAGTCGGTGGGCTTTCCCGTCGCCTCGTCGAATTCGCACGCGCCTTTGTCGGCAAGACCCAAGGCGGCCTTGCTGCAACCTGCGTGCTGACCTGCATGCTGTTTTCGGCCATCTCTGGCTCCAGCGTGGCCACCACATTTGCAGTCGGCGTCGTTCTCATCCCGGCCATGACGAAGTTCGGGTATCCGGTTGGTTTTGTCGCGGCACTCATGGCCACCTCCGCCGAGTTGGGCGTGATCATCCCGCCGTCCATCCCGATGATCCTCTATGGCGTTGCCACTCAGACTTCGATCCCGCAACTCTTCCTTGCGGGCATTCTGCCGGGGCTCCTGATTGCCGGAGCCTTGCTTCTGACCGCCGTAGTCTGGTGCCGGATCATGGGCTGGGGCAAGCGGGACGGCGAAGGCAGCCTGCCGCGCCTGACAGCAACCCGGCGCGCCGTCTGGGCCTTGCTGATGCCGGTATTGATCATGGGCGGCATCTATGGCGGCATCACCACCCCGACCGAGGCCAGCGTCATCGCCGTTGTCTACGCCATGCTGGTCGGCCTCTTCCTGCATCGGGAGATGACCTGGCAGGATCTGGTCAATGCTTTCAGCAAATCGGTCGTTACCTCCGCCGTGATTATGTTCATCATCGGCACCGCCAGCCTGATGGGGTATTTGCTCAACCGGCAGGGCGTACCCGATGCCGCCGCGCTGTGGCTGACGAGCACTTTCGACGGTCCCGTATCGCTGATGCTGGCCATCAATGCCATGCTCTTCGTCATCGGCATGTTTATCGAGACAGGGGCGAGCATCATCGTTCTGGCGCCGATCCTTCAAGATGCCGCCGCCCGGGTCGGCATTGCCCCGGTCCACTTCGGCACTGTCATGGTGGTGAACCTGGCGCTCGGCATGATTACACCGCCGCTCGGAGTCAACCTCTTCGCCGCCGCACAGATTGCCGGGTGCTCGGTCACGCACATGCTAAAGCCGCTGACGGTATTCGTCGGCGTCATCGTACTGTGCCTCATGGTAATCACCTTCGTGCCGGCCCTGAGTATGACACTGCCTGCACTGATCGGGCGCTGAGGCCACCTAGCTCGCGGTACCTGCCTACCCCGTCCGCGGGGCGGGCCCACATGCTCCCTTCTTAAAGAGTTTATCCGTCATGACCGGCATCCTTATCCAACAGCTACAGGACATCGTTGGCCGCCACTTTGTTCATACCGGAGCCCGTGGAACCCGGCGGTTTCGCCGCGGATACCGTTATGGCGACGGCGAGGTGCTGGCGGCCGTCGAGCCCGGTACGCTGGTTGAACAATGGCGGGTCCTGGAAGCCTGCATTGCTGCCGATGTCGCCATCATCTTCCAAGCGGCGAATACGGGCCTGACTGGTGGTTCGACCCCTTTCGGCGACGGCTATGACCGGCGGATCGTCATTGTCTCGACCTTGCGCAACACACGCATCGATCTGCTGGACCACGGACGACAAGTGCTGTGCATGCCCGGCGCCACGCTGGACCAACTCGAAAAGCGCCTGAAGCCGCTTGGGCGCGAACCCCATTCCGTCATCGGGTCAAGCTGTATCGGCGCCTCCGTCACCGGCGGCATCTGCAACAATTCCGGTGGCTCACTCGTCCAACGCGGCCCAGCCTATACCGAACTCTCCATGTTCGCGCAGGTCGATGCCGAAGGCCGCCTGCATCTCGTAAACCATCTTGGTGTGCGCCTAGGAAGCAACCCGCTAGAAATGCTGAACAGGCTAGATAAAGGCGACTACACACCTGCAGATGTAGACTTCCCTCAGGGGGTCCAGGCTTCAGACATAGAGTACAAGGATCATGTGCGCGACATCCACGCCTCCACGCCTGCCCGCTTCAACGCCGATCCGCGCCGCCACTACGAAGCGTCAGGATCAGCCGGGAAAATTGGTGTCTTCGCCGTGCGGCTGGACACGTTTGCCGTGGCTGGAGAGGAGAAGGTTTTTTACATCGGATCGCGGGATCCCGCCGAATTGGAAGCGATCCGCCGACATATTCTGGCGCATTTCCAGAACCTGCCCATTGCCGGAGAATACATGCATTCGGATGCCTTTAGAGCAGCACAGATCTGGGGCAAGGATCTCTACATGTTCATCCGTATCTTCGGGACGCTCAACGTGCCGCGCGCCTTTGCCGCCAAGAACTGGTTCGATGGACTGACGGAGCGATTTGGCCTCGGAAAAACAATCTCGGATCATCTGCTGCAATTTGCCAGCCGTCTGCTGCCGGAGCACTTGCCCAAAAGGCTGGTCGACTA
>NZ_QLNF01000107.1:8383-8482 GCF_003261015.1 Agrobacterium sp. MS2
CTTCGATGATTTGATCCGCGCCGATCCTCCTTGGCTCGGCTGCTGGCGCGACCGCCTAGCCCTGAAATCAGCCGCCGTCGCGGCCCGCATGCTCGATCG
>NZ_QLNF01000107.1:8523-9791 GCF_003261015.1 Agrobacterium sp. MS2
GGCCACACGAAGGTGGCGTCGCCTTAACGGCCTGTTTGCACCAACGTGATATCGGGCTTTGATGACCGAGACCTCGCTTGCCCACTTCAGACGTCACCGCTTTCCTGCTCAGATCATCGCCCATGCCGTATGGCTCTATTTTCGGTTCCCGCTGAGCCTGCGCGACGTCGAGGATCTGTTGGCGGAGCGCGGCATCAGCGTCTCATTCCAGACCGTCTCGGAATGGGCGGCGAAGTTCGGTTTGAGATTTGCTCATCAGCTCCGGCGGCGGGCTTGTCGCAAATTTTCGAGAAGGTCAAAGCCACCCCGTTATCGGCCGCATTTTTATGCTTTGTTAACCTTTTGAAGTCCGAAGAGGTGCGCAAGCAGATCGTTCTGAACGTTGACGGTCCAGCCGCCAGAGAAGCCGAAGCCCTTCCTGAGCCAGAGCATGGCTTCGAAGCCGGCGATTGTGCGGCGCGCCGTTTTGAAAGATTGGAAGCCGCCGATCTTTGGCATGTTCTTCTTCACACGGAAGTGGTCGCTCTCGATGCCTTGCTGCAGATGCTTGGTGACATAGTGCACAGGATCGGGATGCAGCAGTCCGTTGTCAACCGATGTCTTGATCGCGGATGGGAACGTATTGGCACCATCCGTGCCGATCTTTTCCGGCGAGAGCAAGGGCTCATCCTTGAGCATTTTGCGGAAGAAGCGCTTTGCGGCATCAAGATCGCGCCTTGCAGTCAACAGAAAATCGACCGGATTTCCGTTCTTGTCGATCGCCCGGTACAGATAACGCCATTTGCCACGGATATTGACGTAAGTCTCGTCGGTCCGAATTGAGCCGCAATGAGGCCGACGAAACTGACGGAGCCGCTTCTCGATCAGCGGCGCATAGGCGAGAACCCAGCGGTTGATGTACTATGGTCGACCTCGAAGCCGCGCTCGCGGAACATCTCCTCGAGATCTCTGTAGCTGAGCGGGTACCGCAGATACCATGTCACCGCCTGAACGATGAGCCATGCCTCGAAATGTCGCCCTTTGAAATCATCCTTCGACTGGCGCTTCAACTTTTCGGCAATGGCGTTCAGAATCATGGCTACGCTCCGCTACACGAGGAGCGGAATTTCCCCCGTCGTGGTCAACAGCGAGTTAACCAAGAAAATTTGCGACAAGCCCTTCGATGGACTGACCGAGCGCTTTGGCCTCGGAAAGACAATCTCGGATCATCTGCTGCAATTTGCCAGCCGTCTGCTGCCGGAGCACTTGCCCAAAAGGCTGGTCGACTA
>NZ_QLNF01000107.1:9801-9918 GCF_003261015.1 Agrobacterium sp. MS2
AGCGCTGGAGCACGAGCTTTGCGCACTGCTTGACGCACGCAATGCAGAATACCCGGCCGAGCACAATGTCGGCCACCTCTACGAGGCGAAGCCAGCGCTGCGAGAGTTCTACCGTAC
>NZ_QLNF01000107.1:9928-10808 GCF_003261015.1 Agrobacterium sp. MS2
TCGGGACAGCTATCCGCATCACCTGATGATCCGAGCCGGAGACGCCTGCATTGCAGAGACGCGCAACTATCTCGCCTCGATTTTTCCCAGTGCCACCGGCAGCTTCATCGAATGCAACGAGATCGAAGGCAAGGCGGCTTTCCTCAATCGCTTTACCGTGGGCAGCGCCGTGGTGCGTTACCGGGCAGTTCATCGGCGCACCGTAGAAGACATCGTTGCCCTTGACGTTGCCCTGCCACGCGACACGCTCGATTGGTTCGAGACCCTGCCAAGGGCGATTTCGGACAAGATGATGCTGAAGATCTATGTCGGCCATTTCCTGTGCCACGTGATGCATCAGGAATATCTGGTGAAGAAAGGCGTCGATTGCGCGGCGCTGGAGCACGAGCTTTGCGCACTGCTTGACGCACGCAACGCAGAATACCCGGCCGAGCACAATGTCGGCCACCTCTACGAGGCGAAGCCAGCGCTGCGAGAGTTCTACCGTACCCTCGATCCCACCAACACGTTCAATCCCGGAATCGGCAAAACGTCCAAATGCCGTCACTGGCATGAACCGCCTTGAAGAGATTTGAACCTCTGTCACCCGGCATAAGCGGTAATTATTTCCGCCTACGCGCAATCTCCCCTCCGCCGCCTTGAAGGGATCCGAACAAGCGACCCTGTTCTTGGTCAGGAAGAGGTCTGGGACGCCAATGGTTCTCTAACACAAGTCCTTCACAGGGTTGCCGTAATGAGGCTCTGACCGCTCCTGAATATTTCCAGCACGTCAGGTGCCGTAGCCTACAAATCTTTCCGCCACACACCAGCCTCCAATCAATAGAAGTGATCAATTATGGCCAATGAGACTATTCATGTAGCTGAGGATGTTCTGGAGCAA
>NZ_QLNF01000107.1:10818-11512 GCF_003261015.1 Agrobacterium sp. MS2
ACCCCGTAGCCGACAAATCTTTCCGCCACACAACAGCCTCCAATCAATAGAAGTGATCAATTATGGCCAATGAGACTATTCATGTAGCTGAGGATGTTCTGGAGCAATACGTGATTGCAGCCTTCCGACGGTTGGGCACCAGCGAACCGTCCCTTCAAGCGGCGACGCGCGCCATGATGCACGCCTCGCGTGTCGGTGTTGACAGCCATGGCGTGCGGCTAACCCAGCACTACTGCCAGATGTTGAAGGGAGGCCGGCTCAACAAAAAGCCGCAGTTGACGATCGAGCAGAAGGGCCCCTCCTCCGCCACGGTTGATGGGGATGATGGCCTTGGCCATTACGCAGCTTACCGTGCAATGGAACTTGCCTGCGACCTGGCGCGAGAAACGGGCATGGCCGGCGTCGGCGTACGTCGCTCTTCCCACCTGGGGGCCGCGGGCGCCTACGCGCTGGCCGGCGCAGAGCAAGGCTTCATCAGCTTTGCAACGACCAATACCGACTCTATGGTTCCGCTCTTCGGGGGAGCCACGGCCTTCCATGGTACAAACCCGCTGGCCTTTGCTGCACCGCTCGCGGGACAGAAGCCATGGCTTTTGGACATGGCAACATCATCTATTCCAATGAACCGGGTTCTTCTCTATCGCTCGCTCGGCAAGGAGCTTCCTGGCGGCGTCGCCGCCGACAGGTCCGGCGT
>NZ_QLNF01000017.1:0-34757 GCF_003261015.1 Agrobacterium sp. MS2
GCGTGGCCGATAGGAGAAGTCTCATCCTTGAAAATCGGCCATGCGGCATAATCGGACTTACGGCATAATGGGTCGCCTCATGGCTGAGGACAGCTGCGTAGCCGGCAGCATCGCGAAACGCCTCGAACGGAGGCATCTGGATATAATCCATGACCGGGGAATAGTAGGCTTGGTGGCCGCCATGCCGAATGACCGCACCCGTATTGCGGAAGAAGCGATCGGCGCTCTCGATGCGTTCGACCGGGTCAAGGACCTTGGCGGGCGGCGCATAATAGCTGTCGGGCAAACCGTCGATTTGCTCGACGTTGAACACCGAATAGGCCTTCAGGAACGGGATCTCCCGGTCGACCTCGTTACCATTTCCGTCCGCTTGGGACTTGGTGAAACGGCTGGCGAAAACGACGGTCGAGCCGGTTTCGCCCTTGCGCACGGCCCCTCCCAGCTCGAGCGCCTGCTTGAACGTCATCCACATCGGCGAGGCGAAGCCACGTGACATCTGCTCCGACCACAGGAGGAGCACGTTCATGCCTGAATAAGGAAGGCCGTTATGGCGCAGCGGCCGGCTAATACGGCCACCGATGTTGGCGGCGCTCCACGGCTTCATCCAGGGACGGACGCCCTTTTCAAGATCCTCAACGATCCGATCGGTGATCCGCGTGTAGATGTCCGCACGGTCCGATCCTGATTTCTTTGCCATGACTTCTCTCTCCTTTTCTTAAGGCCGCGCCGATCGCGGTCCGTCACGGAGGTCCGAAGTCAGGGGCCGATGGTGTGGCCATGCACCGGAACGGCCGCAACAGCGTGGAGGACGGCAAAGCCGTTGCATGGGCACCCGGCTCCTGCAGGACCATCCAACGGGACGGGCCGCGATAGGCGTGTCTCCAGCTTTATTCTGAACATGAAAAAAGCCGGCGCCCGTGGGCGCCAGCCTGAAAAGGGAAACGGCGGGGTGCCACCCCGCCAAGTGCGTCATCCGAAAGCGGCTAATTGAGCCTCGGCCGCCTTGCGGTCGAGCGAGGCGCCCGGGTTTTCGACCGGGCGGTCGAAAGGCTTCCAGCTCTCGCCGACGACCTGCTCGTAAGCGGTCACCGCGCCCTCGGCTGCCATTCGGAGTGCGTGGGACTGGACGCCCATGTCGGCCGCGAATTCCCGCTTGCGCTGGGCGGCGCTGTCGTAGCCGACCGGGCCGTCAAGATCTTCATCGCGGGCATCGTTCGATGCCTTGGCAGTTGCGTCGCGCGCTTCGGTAACGGCGCGGGAGTAGAACTGACCGGCGCCGTGCGCCGAGCGGACGAAGGCTCCGACAATGCGCTGCAGGTGGATCTGCATCGCCTTCTCGCCGAGCCCTTCGGACAGGCTGTCGGCGGTTTCGGCGATCAGCCGCTCATGCAGACTGCGGATGCCATCGCTGTCGACGACCGCAGTACCGAAGCTCTCGGCGATCTTGAGCGCCTGAGAGGCGTCGGGGCACGAGAGGCGGACCATTTCGAGGGTGGCGCCGCGGCGAGATTGCGAAATCCGTGTGTTGGAGCGGTTGGGAGTTGCGGGCTTGGCCATATCAGGTCCTTCCTTGGCTGCCGAAGCGGTTCCGGCCCGTGCCGGTCTGCCCTTCGATGCGGACGACCAGAACCGGCAAAGGACGGGCGGCTTCACAGGTCCGATCCGGCTGAACAAGCAGGGCAGGTTTGCGGGCCAGCAGGTTTGCGGGCCAGCAGGTTTCGACCTGCTTGGGACCGCGAGCCTGCTCTCGCGCAGTGAGGCTGGATCGGCCGCTCCGCGGCGCGACAGCGGCCTTGAAACGCCCGGCCGCCGGTTCAGACCGCAGCAACAAGAAGGGCAGTCGACACGGGCCCCACATCTGTCTCTAGCGGGAAGGAACTGATATAACCAAGCCCCATGCCGACGACATCGAAGACGGGCAAGTCCGGTACCAGCACCGTTGTTTCGAGTCCGCCTATGCCGCCAGATGATGCACAGGCACATCGTCGCGATGCCGCAGCTCACGGATGACCTGTTCTTGCATCGCCAAACTGCAGGCAACGACGTCAAGTTCGACCCACCTCTCGAAGGTAAGGCGGTCGATGAGCTCCTGATGAAGAGTAAGAGGTCCGGATCTTCGACGACTCCGGCTCCGGGCCTTCACCGTTGTCGCCTGTCTTCTGGCGCGCGACACAATCTTTCGTGTGAGACATTCCAGATGCCGCTGGGTCTCTTGCCGGGCGCCGATTGCTTTCGCCAGCAGCTTTGAGACGCCGATGTTGATCATAACTGCTCCTTCAGGCTTTGCCAGCCGGCGAAGGACTATGGAGCTGTTAGCGGATAATGAGTTCGTGCTGCTAGCGACCTCCACCCCTAAAAATTCAGGGGTGGCTTGTGCCATGTCTGAGCGAGGGATGACCGTCATGCTGTCGCTTTCTGATCGACGTCTTGGGCAAGCTCTTTGTCGTCGGACGGATCTGTATCTGGCAGCTCGTCCTGATCTGCGTCCTCATCAATGTGCCGTTCCTGGTCCTCAGCGGGCTCGTCGGCTTGGCCGCTATCGTCATCATGCGGGGCCGTGCCGATGGTATCGGTGGGAGAGCTCGCCCGGATCCAGTCGAGCAACTCGTCGACTACTGGCGCGAAGCGGGCAGATGCATGGACGAAGCGCTCGTTCTGGAAATGCTCGACGAGCGTTGCGCGGGTCTCGCGAACCTTCTGGCGCGGCTGGACGGCTGCTTCGGCGCAACACGCTTCCAGCGCCTGGCGAGAGAGGCATAGGAGGAAGTCCTCCGAACCCATGTTCGGCAGGTATTCGTCGGCGCCGATCGCCTCGCCGGCGATGCGCGAAACCATTCCGCTGTTCGACATTCCGCGGCGGCACGAGAGGACATCGATCAGGACCGAGCGGACCGCGATCCGAAGCGTGTCCTGATCGAAGGCGAGCTTGCCATGCTCGTCGAACAGTGTGACCCCATGGCGCGAGAAGCGCTTGCCGCCGTAGAACGTCCCGCCTGCACCGGAGTCGACACGGACGTTCTGCCCGGCAAAAGCGAGCACCAGGAGCGCCATCAGCATGTCGTCCTCGATCGGCGCGCTACCTAGAGCCTCGTGCAGGGCATCTGTGCGGAAATCGCCCATCATGTCATGGCCCTTCTGGGTCACGTCAGGCCGAACCTTCTGCGTCGTGAATGCACCGGTATCATCGCCGCCTTCCGCAGTTCTCTCCGCGCCGCTTCCCTTCGGCTTGGCCGTTTCGGGCAGGCGGTAATGCACTGTCTAGACCTTGCCATCGCGGTCAAGGTAAAGCGCGGTGTGATCGGACTTGGACGGCTTGCCGTAGACTTGGGCCGCCTTTTTCGGCAGCTCCGGCTGGCCCCAGCTATTGACCTCGACGATAGCGCCGCGCTTCGGCAAGTTGATTGTCATCCATTCATGCTGGGCGCCAAGGAACCCCTCGACATTGGTGGTGTAGCGGCCATCCTGATCGGCGGGTGCGAAGAGGTCTTCGGCCCACTCGATCCCGTAGGCCTGGGCCAGATCGTCGCCGAAGCTTGCGTCCCTGGCATACATGCGCTTTTTGGTCAGAGCATTGGCGATCTGCCACCACGGAGCCGTGTCGCCCTTCTTCGGCTTGTGCGCCTTCCAAACCTCCTTCTGGTCGACCTGACCGGCGGCCGCGATGATCCGCAACTGCTGCTCGGACGGCATGTCGCCCAGCGCCATCTGTTCGAGCATCGCTGGCAGGACGTTGGCTAGCAGCCGCAGCTTGCGGATCTGGCGGACCGGAAGAGCGAGGGCGACGGCAATCGCTTCCTCGGTCCAGCCGAGAGCAACGAGACGCTCGATGCCGCGCCATTGATCCACGGGGTTGAGCGCTTCGCGAACAGAGTTTTCGACCATGGAGCGCATGGCTCCGTTATCGTTGGCGGCATCTGCGACGAGAATCTCGATTTCTTCCAGTCCGGCGGCGATGGCCAGCCGCACTCGGCGATGCCCGGCGTCGATTATATAGCCGTTTCCACCATCCGTCTCCGGGGCGACCACCGGCGGCTGGACGATGCCGACGGCCTTGATCGTCGCCAGCATCAGTGCATCCGCCTGCGGCGACGACTTCGTTTGGCGCATCCGGTCACGGTTTTCCTTCAGCGCGCGGGGGTCAACCTTCATGATCTGCATGGGATTTATCCTTTCGGGAGGTTCCGGACCGGCGCCTTGCCGGCCCTTCTTGTCTTCATTTTTTCTCGAAGACACCTCCCGGACCGCGGGGCGGCCGGACTGCCGCAACTGCGGCCGAGCATGCCTGCTGGGAAGGGCGAGCGGGGCTTCCAGCCCTGCGCAGGACAATCAGCCGGGATGGCGCAGGCGGCGGTTGAGCGCTAGCGTCGGCAGGCGGACCGATCTGCGACCGGTTCTTGCTTCCTGCTTTCCTCTTTTCTCAAATCCTCATTGTTCAGTTTGGCCCAACCGCTCGACGACCGGAGAACGTGAGCGGCCGCCATTTTTCGAGGATGGGACTAGGTTCGGCGCCCGAGAAGGGCCAGACCATCGGCGAGCATGCGCTTCAAGATCAGTTTCCTGCTCTCCGGTGTCGCAGAGGCAATTTCGGGGAGAGGGATTGTAGGAGGCGGCGGATTGCCAATTTCCGCCAGGGAGATCGGCTCCTCTGTCACTGGAGCGACAGTGACATGGGTTATTGTTGTCTCATCCGATCTGACCGACACGGTGAGCTGTCCTCCGGAGCGGAGGCGGTCAACGCCTGTCTGAGCGGCCTCCTGCTCATCTTGAGCTTCGACCAGCGATGTCTGCGTTACCAGGAAAAATGGCATGTGTTCCCACTAGGTGTTTTAGTGCAGATCTCATTCGCAAAAGTGGCGTGGTCAAGGTGCAGCACCGCATTTGCGGTCGCATTGGACACAAAAAAGGCGCTCGACCCGCGAGGGGAGCGCCTTCTTCTGTATCCCGGGACAACGTCAAACGCCGCGGCGATTGCAGCGAGCAGGACATTGTCTCATCGGGAAGTAGTGCATAGATATTGTTGACGAAGGGCAATTTCAAGTCGCGGTCCAGAACGTCAACTGTTAGATCTTGTCGCTCATCAGGAATGCCAGGCAAACATCATGACCACAGATACCGAGACGCGGAGAACTATCGCGCAACGAGTAATTGATCGGGCGGCAGCGCGCGGTACGCCGGTTGACGCTGATCCAGCGTTCCTCGCTGCGGTGGAGGACTGGGTCCGGGGAGATATCGACATGAAGGCCATGCGCGACCGGTACCTTGAAATAATCGCTCTTCAAGCTGCCGACCGGAGGGGCCTACGCACAACTGGCCTCGGCAAAAATCCCTTAGGTTCCTTGGCCGACGCGAAGGAAGAATAAAAAAATGGGCCTGGGAAAACCGCGGCCCATGAAGTGTGGAGATCTAAACCTCCAGAGGGGAACAGCTGCTGCGACGGAGCTGGGAGGTGACCGTCATCTGCATCAGCTAAAGGCCTTATGCCCGAATTTTGATCAGCTGGAAAACATTTATTGTGCAACGCAGCTATGCAGCTGCCGCGACGGTCTCGTTGTCTAGGTCTGCCGACAATTGAGCCTCGATGAAGTAGTCGTGCAGGCGCAGGCCGAGCGAGCGATAGTTTCGGTCTGAGCCGACGGTACGATCGAAAAAGGCCGGATTGACGATAGCGAGATCGTAGATCGGCGTCAGATCGGTGCGAACGAAGTCGCCGGTGATGATGCGTGCCTTAGGCTGAAGCAAGCTCACGATGCGGGCGGTGACCGGATCGAGTTCGATCCCGGTCACAGAAGTGGTGTCGCGATATGTCTTCGGCATCAATGCCGGGAACAGGCCCGTGCCGATGCCCGGTTCAAGGACGCGGCCGCCACGCCAGCCAAGTCTGTGGATGCCGGACCAGATCGCCCGGATGATGAACTCAGGGGTGAAGTGGGCATACTGGGTGCAGCGGGCAAGCGACGCATAATCGGCCTCAGAGACGGCGGTCTCGAGCGAGGAGCCGATCTCATCCAGCCCTGCCGGAAATCGTTTTCACCCGGCCGTCGGAATACGCCGTTGGCCAGCTCGCCGGCGCCGAAGCCGGTGAAACGGATCAGCTCCGCCTGCTCCTTTGGCGTCGCCGGCCGGTCCTGCCTGGAGATATCATTGGCAACGAGGATCGCCGCAACGTTGGCGCGGGCACGATCCTTCCAGGAGGAAGGCAGGCCGCGGTCACCCTCAAGATAGAAGTTTACCCGAAGGCCGGTGCGCCGGATGGGGGTGGAAGCGACCGGCATGGCAGGTGGCGGCGCCGGCGGCGTGGGTTCCGGATCGTCGTCATTGGCGGCCGCAGGCGAAAAGGCGCCGAAAGCGGTCACGCCAAGGCCCAGGCCGGACGATAGTGCGGTATTGCCAAACATGTCGAGCGTGAAGGGATCGTTGCTCATGATAAATTCTCCTTATGAAGGCGCGCGTCGTCGTCCAGCGATTGGGATGCGCTGATGAAGAGACGCTGATTGGCGTTGGGGATCGGCTCCGGCGGAGACGTTACGACCACTCGATAATGAAGAGTTCCATCGAGTCCTCGTCGAAGGTGATGCCGAGGTGCCTCGCATTCGGAGTGGCGGCGATCATCGCCCCCAGTTGCTCGGCATCGATGAATTCGACACCGTCGTCTCCTCCGAAGGTTCTGCGCTTGACTTCGAACCAGTCGTCATTCGTGCGGGGATCGCATTCGAGTGCGTAAGCGACGAACGGCTTCTCGCCATCCGGCAGTTTGCCGTTCGAGCACAAGTAGACACCGTGATCACCCACGAGCCAGACACCTGGCTGCTCGTCGCGCCCAGGATGAAGGCCATAGTGGGGATTGCGAAAGCCGCCATTGGCTTGTGCATCGGCGCGACCGCGAGCGATCACTGCCCGCACGGTTTCAATCGGAAACGAAAGCATGGAAAGCGCCTCCTCACGCTGCGACTGCCGTATCGGGCAGATGGCGCAGTTGAACGGGCAGTTTGGCTGCGATCTCGTCGTCGGTCAGGTCATCAAGCAGCTTCAACCTGGCAGATCCGGCTTTGCTGAAGAGAGTGATGACACGCTGACACGGAAGATACTGCAGGGTGGTTTCATCGGCGTAGCCACGATAGGTGTCCGCCGTGGTACTCCAGATGTGCTCGAGGCGCTCGTCTCGGGTAATTGCCCTCACGGGACGCGTTTCCCGCTCGATGATCGCCAGCCGCATGTCTTCCACCGACCCGCCGTCGGAGAGGTCGCAATAGGCGTGGAAGAAACGAATGACTCCGTCGATCCGCAGCGCGAGGAACACCGATGTGACGGATTCGGTCAGGAATTCGCGCATCGCGAACATCGAACCCCGGATCCACAGCGGCGGCAGGATCTCGAACATGAAATCATGCTCACGCTCGGCGATTTCGAACCACTCGCCTGCATAGAGCGCGCTCGCGTCACCGTGGAAACGGTTTGGACGCTGTGCATGCCGATCGAACATTCGGAACATCTGATGGCGCTCAGTGATGCCCTGGTAGACTTTACGCATTGCGGATGGGGTGCTCATTGGCGGCTCCTCGGGCCCTGTCCGGACCGAAGCGCGGTGCTGCCCTGCCGGCTCACCATCCTCTTCAGTCCTTCATGACCCCTCCCCTCACGCCGCCTCTTCGTCGGACGGGTCAAGGGCCGCTATCGAGCGGGCGAAGCTTCACCCTTGACGCGGCTGGCGGGCATGCGGCAGGCCTCCTCTTCCCGCCCTCGCATTCTTTTCCTTCTTTTCCTCTTCCCGCGCTTTCAGCGCGTCATTCCAGTCCTCGGCCGGCGGCTTCAGCCGCAGCCAGTCGCAGCCCACCTCATCGGCGATGGCACGAAGGCGGCCGGCAAAGGTCTCGCCCTGGCTATTGGCGTCGGTGGCCGCGACCAGAACAGCGCCGGGACGCGCGGCCAACTGGCGCATTGCCGATTCTGTCGCCGGTGCCCACCCACCGCCGGTGCTGAGATAGAGGCTGCCCTGACGAAGCCCTTCGAGTGCCGAAAGGCTCATGGCGTCGATCGCCGCTTCAGTGACGCAAAGACGCTTGGCGTCGGAAGAGCCAAAGCGAAAGAGAATTTTAGAACCGCCTGCCGAAAAGCCGCGCCAATCGGGACCGCGCTCCTCCCAGCCAGTAACAACCCCATCGTCATTGACATGCGCGGCCCACATGCTGCTATAAGGGCCTTCCCGAAGGACACCACTTTGGATGGCCTCCCGGATGATCGTTGCCGGCAGGCAGCGCTCGCTGCGCAGATAGCGCCAGGTCATCGATCCCTGCCACGGCCGACGTCGTGTTGCCCAGCGTTCAGAGACGGAACTGCTGTGAGCGGGCTTTCCGGCCGGACGAGACCAGGCGGGATCCCTGGCGACGATGCCGACAAGAGCGGCCACCCGGTCCAGCGCCTCGACGAAGGTGACGCCGTCCAGATGCTCCGCAAGAGAGAAGACATCACCCTTCGCGTCAGACAGTGGATCGAACCATCCTCGCCCGCCATGGATGACGATGACGATTTCCGCACCGCGCCGGTATTTCACTGCCTTGCGGGTGCTTTCCTTGACGTCGATGGCGAACCCAGCCTGCTCCAGCAAGGCTGCGCACGGGACACGGTCCCGAAGTTCCCTCAGTTTCTGTTTTTCCATTGTTTTTCTCGGCGCTTGGCGCCGCCTTTCTCTCCAGATTTATGTCTCCCGCAATTTGCGGGACCGTTTCCGGCGGCCGCGAAGAGCAAAGGGGTCAAGGGCGCGGCTGGCAATCTGCAGATTTGCATTCCATTCCGGATGATCTGCCAGCAGCGGCGAGAGCTTCCCTTGCCGCCTGCCGCGCGCAAGCGGCACAAAGGAAAGTAGGGGTCTCAATGAGACCCGCCCGGAACGTATTCGTGGACGATCTCCCGGTCGTCCTCTTCATCGAGTTCGTCGCTCGGCAGAACGCCGAACTCGTTGCCGGACCTGAACAGTGTGACCGGAACCATCAGGGTGCGGGCGAGCTGGAAGGCGTGGTTCTGCGCGAGGGAAAGATCGGTGTTCATCTGAGGCTCCATCGTTAGAGCGGGCCGATCCCGCTCAATGGCAACCGTCAGTGTCCGGAACCGGTCGCGATCACTGCGAAGGCAAAGCCGAAGCGGCCGTAGCTTGGCTCACGGACCCCGTCAGCGGGTTTATCGACGGAGATCCGGGGCCGGACCAGGAGGCCATCCATCAAGAGCGGGATTGGGACGCCTCCATGGACCTGCCTCCGACAAACGGCGATCGTGCTGATGCGGATCTTGTTGTAGCCCTCGATACCTGACGCTACCTTCTTTTCGCTTCGGTCATCAGGTCAGAGTCGATGCCTATGACTGCTGGAGGCGGATCACAGACGACGTGAAGCCGCGAACGCTAGAAGTTCACGATTGTGAGCCATGCGGAGCCGCCTCTTGAAAAGCCGACACGCAATCGATATATATTGATCATAGTCGAGAGCGCTGATCCGTCGGTGCGTTGAACGATTGTTTCACTCGGCTTACCGAATTGGAGCGGACCGCATGCGGTCCGCTTTTTCGTTTCAGGGGGATTCGTTGCATCTATTATATCTCGACGAGTCTGGTCACTCGCATGATCCAAGCTCCGACTTCTTTGTCCTTGCAGGCTTTAGCATATTCGAGCGCCAAACGCATTGGCTGGAAGCCCAGATAGATCCTGTAGCAGCGCGCTTTAGCTCAACCAATCCTCGAGAAATCGAGTTCCATGGAAACCCAATGCGCTCGGGCAACGGCACCTGGAAAGGTGTGCCTCCAAACGACAGAGTTCAAGCCGTTGTCGATATCTTGTCGCTACTGGCAGACAAGCAATTGCAGTTGAAGGTCTACGCCTGCGTCATCGAAAAGAAGCTCTTCTCTCCGAACGATATTCTGGCTCGGAGCTTCGAGGAGGTGGCTTCGTGTTTTGATGGCTATCTGAAGACGCTTTACAAGAAAAAGAATCCCCAGCGCGGCTTGGCCATCCTCGACAAAAGCAATTATGAGGAGAAAATCCAAACCCTCTCTCATGTGTTCAAGCACGTCGGGCATGCCAGCGGCCAACTTCGCAACTTTGCCGAAGTCCCGCTTTTTCTGGATTCGAAGGCATCGCGCCTGATTCAGATGGCGGATTTGATCGCTTACTGGATTTTCCGTCACTTTCAGTCAGGCGACCAGCGTGGCTTCGAGCTCATAAGGCCGTACTTTGCCCGGTACGGCATCGGGCCAGTCTCAGGTCTGCGCTGTCATGTCTCGCCGGAGACAGAAGCGCGCCTCGCTTCGCTTCCAGTTCCAGCTCACCCTTTTCCGATAGCAACGCCGAAAGCTATGGCCGCCGCATCCCAAGTCGCCACGCCTGAGGATTGAAGCGGTTTTGGTGGTGCATGCGCTCCCTCGACACGCTCGGTCTGAGCATTTTTCATTGGAAATTCCGGCTCTTCACTTTCAGCGTATCGATATGAAGGTCCGGTGTGAACATGTCGCGCGGGACAACGGGCTTCGGCCGATCGCGTGAATCCGGCCCGCCGCCCCCGTGGGCAAATTCATCACCGCGACCAGCCGGCAGTCTGAACTCCGTATCCCGATCGGCAAGGCCAACCAGATCGCCGGAGAGATCGAAGAGTTGCTGGGCGACGAGATGGACGACCTCCCCTTCCCGCTGAATACGCCCGTTGATCGCCATCATCGACGATCCCAGCACGATGCGCCTGCGCTTCTCGAACAGAGTGGGCCAGACGACAATATTGGCAGGCCCCGTCTCGTCCTCGATGGTGATAAACATCACACCCTTGGCAGATCCAGGCTTCTGCCGCACCAGCACGAGTCCAGCGGTGTAGACCCACCGTCCATCCCGGGCATTCATCGCCTCTGCGCAGGTGATGATGTTGCGTGCCGAAAGGTCATCGCGAAGAAAGGCGACCGGATGCTGGCGCAAAGTGAGCCCGGTATGGCTGTAGTCCTCGATCACGTTGTGGCCGTCGGTCATTTGCCGAAGCGCGACCTCCGGCTCCTGCTGTTCCGCAATGGCTGCCATCTCGCGCTCGGCGGCGGCTGCAAACAAGGGCAAGGGCTCGTCGCGCAATGCCTTGATCGCCCAGAGAGCGTCGCGCCGTTCGAGTTTCAGCGATGGCAGAAAGGCGTCGGCCTCCGCGAGTTGAACAAGCGCTTCGGTCGGCACGCTGGATCGGCGCCACATGTCATCGACCGAGGCAAACGGGCTGTTCATACGCGCCGCCACGATCCGCGCGGCGTCCGCGACAGCCAATCCTCTCACCTGCCGGAAGCCCAGCCGAACAGCATGTCGATCAGTGCTGCCGATCCTTTCCAGCGTGCAGTCCCAGCGCGATCGGTTAACGCAGACCGGCCGCACCTCGACGCCATGCTTGATCGCGTCCCCGACGATCTGGGCAGGCGCATAAAAGCCCATCGGCTGGCTGTTCAGTAGCGCTGCGCAGAATACATCCGGATAGTGGCACTTGATGTAGTTCGAAGCGTAGGCAATCAACGCAAATGAGGCTGCATGGCTCTCCGGAAAGCCGTAGGAGCCGAAGCCTTCCAGCTGCGAGAAGGTCTTTTCGGCGAACTCGGGCGAATATCCGTTCTTGACCATGCCGGACACCAGCTTGTCCTTGAAGCGCGAGACGCCACCAGTGAACTTGAAGGTCGCCATAGATTTGCGCAACTGGTCTGCCTCGCCGCCCGTGAAGCCGGCACAGACCATCGCAACGCGCATGGCGCTTTCCTGAAACAGCGGCACGCCCAGCGTTTTGCCGAGCACCGCCTCCAACTCGGGTGTCGGATACTCGACCGGCTCCTTGCCTTCGCGCCGGCGAAGATAGGGATGCACCATATCGCCCTGAATTGGGCCCGGTCGGACGATCGCCACCTGCACGACGAGATCGTAGAAGGTGCGCGGTTTTAACCGCGGCAGCATCGCCATCTGCGCGCGGCTTTCGATCTGGAACGTGCCGAGCGTATCGGCCTTGCGGATCATCGCATAGGTGGCGGCATCTTCCTGCTCGATCTTCGAGAGATCAAGATCCTCACCCTTGTGTTCGTGGATGAGGTCGAAGGCTTTCGCCATGCAGGTCAGCATCCCGAGCGCCAAGACATCCACCTTCATGAACTTCAGTGCCTCAACGTCATCCTTGTCCCATTCGATGATCTGCCTGTCTTTCATCGTGGCGGGTTCGATCGGCACGAGATCGTCCAGCCGGTCATGGGTGAGGACAAAGCCGCCGGGATGCTGGCCGAGATGACGCGGCGCGCCCATCAGCTGCTGCGCGAGTTTCAGGGTCAGCGCTAAGCGCCGGTCGTCCGGGTTGAGATTGAGCTCCCTGATGTTTCTGTCGGGTACTTCTTCCGACCACGACCACATGCCTGACGATAGCGCCTTGATAACATCCTCCGGCAGGCCAAGTGCCTTACCGACATCGCGGATCGCGCCCTTGGCGCGGTACCGCGTAACGGTGGCGCAGAGGGCCGCCTTATCCTTGGTGTAGGTCTTGTAGATCCATTGGATGACCTCCTCGCGCCGTTCATGCTCGAAGTCGACATCAATGTCCGGCGGCTCGTCGCGTTCCTGGCTGACAAAACGCTCGAAGAGCAAATCATTGGTCGAGGGATCGATCGATGTGATGCCGAGAATATAGCAAACAGCACTGTTGGCTGCCGATCCCCTTCCCTGACAGAGAATGCCATGGCTTCTGGCAAAGCGCACGATCGAAAACACGGTCAGGAAGTACGGCGCGTATTTCATGGTGCGGATGAGATCGAGTTCGTGGCGAACTGTCTTTAAAACATCCGGTGGCAGGCCTTCCGGATAACGATCGGGCGCACATTCCCAGACGTAATGCTCGAGCGAGGCCTGGGCGTCCTTGCCCGGTACGATGGCTTCCTCCGGGTACTGGTAGGTCAGCTCCTCAAGCGAGAATTTGCAGCGACGCACGATCTCCACCGTCCGCGCCAAGGCCTCTGGGTAGCGTGGAAACAACCGTTCCATCTCCTCCGGCGGCTTCAGATATCTGTCCGCATGTCTCTCGCGCTCGAAGCCGACATCGTCGATCGTGGTGTTGTGCCTGATACAGGTGACGATGTCCTGAAGCTGCCGACGGCCCGGCTCATGAAACAGCACGTCGTTGGTGACGACGGTTCTGACCTTGAACCGCGCCGCCATGTTGGAAATCTCATGCAGGCGCAACTGGTCGTTCGGTCGCCGACGCAGACAGAGAGACACGTATGCGCGATCACCAAACAACTCAGCCATTTTTCGAAGCTGGATCGCGCAAAGATCATCCGGCAGATCCGGCACCATAACGCCGATCATTCCCTCGGAGTAAGCGACGATATCGTCCCAGTGCAGGATGCAGTTGTTCTTGCCGCCACGCGATTTGCCCAGCGTGATGAGGCGCGTCAGGCGCGAATAGGCGGATCGGTCCATCGGATAGACCAGCACCGACATGCCATCAACCAGATCGAGCCGACAGCCGACGACCAGGCGCAGACCGGTGGCGCGGGATGCTTCCAGCGCCCGGACGATCCCGGCCAGCGAATTGCGATCGACAACGCCGAGTGCATCGATACCGAGCTGTTTCGCCGTCTCGAACAATTCCTGTGCGGAGGAGGCGCCGCGCAGAAAGGAAAAGTGGGTCGTGACCTGGAGCTCGGCGTAGCTCATGCGAAGATCCCGTGGCAGAACCAGCGATGGGACCCGGTCTCGGGATCCACCCCGTCACCGGAGCGGAACACCCACAGGCGCTCGCCTGCCTCGTCCTCGATGACAAAGTAGTCGCGTACCGCCTCCATCTCGGCGTCGCGCTGCCACCACTCCCCGAAGATGCGTTCCGGGCCATCGGCGCGTTTGACCTTACGGCGCTTGCCGCGCCACACGATCGAGACGGGCGGCCGGTCCGGCATCAGAGCGATCGCCTCGATCAGTTCGGGGCGTGATAAAAGCCGGACCGGACGGCGCCAGTGGCTCACCCAGCCAATTGCAATCGGTTCAGCAACCGGACTGATCCGCTGGACGGAGCGTTCCGGCACATCGGATGCAACCGGCGCGACGCGATAGACCCTCTGTCCACGGTTTCCATAAATGTCGATCAGAGGCGTCACATCGGTGATGTCATCCTCGACCAAAGCAGAGACTTTCTGCGCCTCTTCCAATGGCTCGGCCAGAACGGCAACAAGGATGAGCTTCTCGATCCCGAAACCCGGCTCGATCTTTTCGGTCCGGTCCCTGAACAGTTTCGTCAGCCAAGCGATGTCCCGGGCAGGCTTGGCGGTGCCTGCGCGAATGGCCTGCCTGGTACCGTCGACCTTCTCGACGATCAGGTCGGCACGGCGCACCCCAAGGCCGCGCTTCTCAAGCTCATCGACCAGTTGCACGACGAGGCGGCCGACATATTTGTTGATCGTTTCGGCAGCGCCAATCGGTTCAGCGAAGGCTTTCGAGACTTCGACCAGCTCAGGGGTGCGGATCGGCTCGATAGGCTCGGCGATACGACAGAGCATCTGGTCGAGACGGCGGCCGATCTCCGGACCAAAGCGCAACGTCAGCGGCGCGCGCGGGGTATTGGCAAGCTCACCGATGGTCTGGAAACCAAGGATGCGCAGATCGCTGACAATCTTGGACGGCAGGCGCAGGAGCGAAATCGACAGCCTTTCGACCGCCCGAACGGTCTCGCCCGGCGGAACCACGATCGTTTCCCGATTGATGGCCCGCGCACAGGCATGGGCCGCACCCCAGCTGTCGGCGACCGCCACGCGGGCAGTCAGCTTCCTGCCCAGAAACTGGTTGGCGATCTTTGTCACCATTGGCAGCTCGCCGCCCTGCAGGTGGTCGGCGCCTTCGGTATCCATGACAATGCCATCGATCCCGTCAACGGCGACGATCGGCGAATAGATCGTCAGCGCCCAGAGCGTGATGCGTTCGAGGGCTACCCGATCGGCTGCGGGATCTGCGTCAACCATCATCAGGCCGCGAAACAGCGACTGCGCCTTCGCCGCCGCCATGCCGACATGCACGCCTGCCGCTCTGGCAGCCGGGTCGGCAGCCGAAACCCATCGCTTGGAACCGCTTTTGGCGATTACCGCGATTGGCTGTTCAGGCGGAATGGAGGGATCGGCTCGACGAATGCGATCCGTCGGCAGATCCGGAAGATAAATGGATACGACCCTTGTCATCACACGCTCTCACGAGAAACTCAGCACACTCACCCGCTTTCACGCGCATCAATTCCAGAAACCACTGAGGCCTGCCCACCCCCGGGACCGGCAGTGCCTCGGACGGCATGACGCTGACCCGCCATCTCGTCGTTGACGCCGTTGGCTGGCCAAAATCATTCGCCTCCGTCTGCCGCCGCCATCGCCGAACGCCGAGCGCCATAGTCCCGGTTCGCTCGGCGGCCAGCTGCAATCGGCGGGAACTCACCATCGGCAGGCGGACAAGTTCGCCGACGACCGCCCCGAGACCGCCAAACGACAGCCCCTCCTCCATATTGGCCAGAACATCCTCTTCCCTGTCGGACTCCACGAAGATCACGCGATCGGGGTGAAGACCGACCTGGGCAAGCGCCGGAAAGAACAAATCCGGTCTCGTCAGACACCAGATGACGGGGCCTTTAGTCCGGGCGGCAATGCCGGCGACAAAAAGCGCGGCGGCTGCACCATCGACTGTACCGGATCCTCCGCCCGCAAACTCATGCAGGGCTCCATAGGCAAGCCCGCCGCCAGGCAAGGACGCATCGATCTCGGGGACACCGAAAGCGAGCGTTCCGGCCCGCTTCGCAGCTGCGCCTTCCATCGAGGCGATGCGGCCACGCAAATCACAGATCACATCGGACAACCCCTTGGGGCGCGCAGCGGTCATCGTTCACGGCTCCCTTCAAGGTCGTGTTCAAAGGATCGACATTATGTCGTACGGGCTATTTGTTCATTTTTTGTTCTCAAAGCACAAAAGAGTCAAGCACCACAGGGTTGAGGAATATTATCCCAACATTAGCAAGACGAAGATTCGCAAAGGATTCAAGGATGTAACGAGGAAAAATTTTGCAGCATTTCCGTCTTGTTAGCTCGACTGGATACCGGGACAGGGATGTGAGGTCATACTATTTTTAAGCTTTTCGTGCTGAACTCGCCTGCATGACGAAGCCGCTCGATCGTAATACCGAAGCCCAGCTCTATTTAAAGCCGCGTCGCTGCGGTTGATTGCATCAATGGCGTGCGACCGATACGGGAGCTTTTAGACCTGAGGCCACATCGGACCTGTAGGCGGATTGCATCAAGCCCCGCCGCATGCAGGGCGATGGCAAAGTTGACCTGTGAGATCAATTCCCTAAAATCCCGCGCAGATCTTCTTGGGGTGCTGCGTTGCAAAAGCTCGAACTTGTTTTTGTTATTTGTAGTTTTGTGGCTTTGGGGACATGGCTTTATTCGGGCGAGTATCGAGCGTATGGCGCCCTCGCGATGATTTGCGTTCTGGGAATCGCTTCGGTCTATCTCCTCTTGACGTCAAAGGAGAGAGTTTACCGGTTGTTTGCATGTATATCACTGACCGTGATTTCCGCTGCAATCGGAATAGCTCTGTTGAGAATGTCGGGACTGACCGGCTAATGCGGGCATCAAGCGACCTAAACGGGCCGCGGAATAGCGCCTGCGCCTTGACATGCGGCGTTCCTCCACGGCGCTTAACCCAGCGGCAATCGCATCCGCGGCCGATGGAGACCAGAGGATAGGCGTGTGCCTGATCGCCGAGATCGAGTTTAGGGCATGGACGGGCGACGATAGACTCCGCCATGCTTCCTGCAAGGGCCTGCAGGAACGGCAGGACAATGCCGACGTTTACAAACTCGACTAGATACGCAGGCGGAAGTCACCGGAAAAACTGCATTCGGTCGCAACGGAGGAATTGCTGCCATGTGCAACCTTTATCGGATGGAAGACAGGGACTGGGTCTCAAAGTGGGCCCAGGACGCCGAACGCCTTATCAACCTCATGCCGGCCTATCAGATGAACCCCGACCAGATGGGGCCGATCATCCGAAACACGGCGGACGGCAAGAAGCAGCTGGTTCATGCACGATGGGGCCTGCCCTCGCCTATCTTCGTCCAAAAGAAAGCCGCCGAAGCAAGGGCGGATAAACTGAAGGCCAAGGGCAAGGCCGTCGATATGGATGAGCTCATCCGCATGGAACCGGATCGTGGCGTGACCAATGTGCGTAAGCTCAACCTGCCTCACTGGACGCGATGGTTCGGCGTCGAGCGCAGGTGTCTCGTCCCGGTCACAAGCTTTGCCGAACCGGACCCGATGAGCAAACAGGAGGGTGGCAATGTTCCCAATGCCTGGTTTGCCCGCGATGATACGAAATCGATGATGTTCTTTGCGGGCATCCACGTGCCGCAATGGAAGAGCGTCCGCAAGGTCAGGGACGGGCTCACAACCGACGACCTATACGGTTTCCTGACGACCGATCCGAATGATCTCGTGAAGCCGATCCACGAGAAGGCAATGCCTGTTCTACTGCTGACGAAGGAAGAAACCGAAGTCTGGATGCGGGCTCCGTGGAATGAGGCAAAGGAGCTCGCCCGCCCGCTACCGAACGACGCGCTGATCATTTCATCACGCGAACCGTACGGATCAACGATCGTTTCGCAAAGTGGAGAACCGGCGGAGCAAGGACGCCTTTTATAAGCGGCGGCCATTACCTGATCACTGCCTGGGCTACGGCCCTATCGATGAGGAGACTAAACCCGCTGAACTGTTCGGAGAGAGGAGAAGGAAGATGCATATCCACCATTACATTCTCGAAAATCACGGTGTCTATCCAAAGAGATTTCTGGAGGATGGTCAATTCTTCGGCATGCGGCAATCCATTCACGATAATCTCGACCAGCGGCTGGTCGCCGAAGTCGATCGGGAATCCGACCTGACTGCCTATTCCGGATATGTTGCCATGGAACTCTGGGCTGATGATGACGACATTCCAACGGGAGCGAAGATCGAGATATTGTTCAGCGAGCGGAAGGGCATCGCCGCCCTCCTCTACGACCATCCTAACATATCCGATGCTTTCATTGAGTGGGTGTTCTGCACCTCACCCGCCGATGCCTTGACCGAATGGAAGAGGAAGGTCCGCTGGCCGCTGATGGAAACATCGAGAGGACCAGTCGATATAATCGGAGGCGCACCTCAGTGAGCCTTGGAAGCAGTAAGGCCGGCGAAGGCATTTATGAAAACCAGTGGTGCACGCATGCCGACTGCAAGCGCCGCAATAACCTCAATTGACGATCGAATTTTCGGAACAGCTCATCGTAGCGACGGTTAGGTAGGCGGATGGTCTTTCCCGGTCCACTGCTCTTGCAGCCGGTCACGGTTGCACAGCTTGGAACCCTCCGCTCTGGAGGGTTTCTTTTTGCTCACATCGCACGCAAATTATGCCCTCAAAGCCATTCAGACCGGCTGCGACAGCCTGCTGCCGGGCTACAACTCTCTACCCTTGAAATCTAATCGTTCGACTCCTCCACGAGAGGAGTTAGACTTATTTCATTGCCACCAACCGAATTCATAGGCGGTGGCACCTGAGGGTTACTACGTGCTCCCGCCTATATCGTATGGAGGACGGCTACGTGCCCAAACCATCAAATTTCCCCGACTGTCCGCTTCGACGCCTCCTTTTCCGCTGGGCCGCGCGCTTTACCGCTGACGAGCGAGTGCAGAGCCGGCTTGTTGAAAAAACGATTGGCGAGATCATCAGGGATTTTCCAGCCGCCGATCACGACTCCAGGATCGATGTAGAGCTTCTCGCGACTTTGCGACGTGTCGCTCTCCAGGAATTCAGTACTCGTCCTGGCCCAGGCGTTGAGCGTCGTTCCGACAACGATCAGTTGTCGAGCGACGGTCAGTGAAGAGTGGTTGACGTTCCGGGTGGACCGAAAAGTGCATCGGCTATATCCCGAAGCTCCGCGCTATCGCCGCTCACAGAGTAACCGCGGTCGTTCGATTTGGCCCGGTTCGCGAAAACGAATGGCACATTGGCGTTCTCCAGTGCAATCGAAACATTCAGCAACGTCTGATCGTCGATCTCCACGTCGACGATTGCGGCGTCAACATCCCACTCCAGTAACGCATCGAGCAGGCATCGTGTCGATCGAACCGATCCCAGGACGGTAGCCCCTGCTGCCTGCAGCCGCTGACGGCACGCAAATGTCAGCATGAGGCGCTGCTCTACGATGATCAGCTTTTTCCCACGAAACGCTCGCAACATAGAGATATCCTCTGTTTGCGCAATGAACCATCTACGAGCGGAAGACGCGGTCGGTTCTCGTGTTATCCATGGCCTACAGCTTGGCAATTAGCGACTGCTGTCATGGCATTCATGCCATACCGCGTATAGCGATGGGGGTTCCCGCTGAGACGATACCTTTTCAGAGGGTCCGATGGAACCATGTTCTTTGAAGGCGGTTGAAAAATCTGCGAGATAAAACAGGTAGCTAAGACATGCAGCGGTATTACTTCCACGTTCGGGACGCTGACGGCCTTTCCGAAGACACTGAGGGAACCATGCTGGCAAATGACGAGCGCGCGTATATCGAGGCCGCACAGGCTGCAAGAGAAATGCTGGCGGAAAAAATTCTCAAGGACGAGATCGTGGACGGTGCAAAGTTCGAGGTTGTCAGGGGCGACGGCGTGCTCGTCGCAAAAATCCCCCTGAAATCTGTCGTCCGGTTTGAATGAACCTTCCTGCCTGGCGATAACGAGACAACACTCACCTCGGCCTGGTCGTCCGTTTGCACTGCCATCCGGCCTTGGTGGCCTCCTGCATGGAACCAAACCATAACCCGTTGCCTTTCCCCCGTTGAGTTCGTGGGCTGTGCTGCACCGGACGCAACAGGGTGATGAATGCGAACCCGTTTCTCATCCCGCACAACGAAAAGACGATTGCGCGTCCACCTGTCCGGCCCGTGCCTCATCCCGTATTCCTTCGAAGCGGGAGGTGGATTTTACCGGGGATACCCATGGCTAACGACAAGCTTTCGACCTACAGGCAGAAACGCGATTTTCAGAAAACGCAGGAGCCAAGCGGAAAAACGAAGCTGAAAGCTTCAAACCGCAGGCGCTTTGTCATCCAGAAACATGACGCCACGCGGCTCCATTATGACCTGCGCCTCGAACTCGACGGCGTCTTCAAGTCCTGGGCTGTGACCAAGGGACCGTCTCTTGATCCCCAGGACAAGCGCCTGGCCGTGGAGGTGGAAGACCACCCGCTGGACTATGGTGACTTCGAAGGCACGATTCCCAAAGGCCAGTATGGCGGCGGCACGGTCATGCTCTGGGATCGCGGCTACTGGGAGCCGGAAGGCAACAGGACGCCCGAGCAGGCTCTCGCCAAGGGCGACTTCAAGTTTACCCTTGAAGGAGAGCGGCTGCATGGCAGCTTCGTGCTGGTGCGGATGCGGAACGACCGTGAGGGTGGCAAGCGGACGAACTGGCTGCTGATCAAGCATCGCGACGACTTCTCGGTCGATGAAAACGGCGCCGCCATCCTTGACGAAAACAACACGTCGGTTGCCTCGGGCAGAGCCATGGCCGCCATCGCCGCCGGTAAAGGAAAGAAACCAAAACCGTTCATGGTGCAGAGCGGCGATGTGCAGGCCGACGCCGTCTGGGACAGCAATCATGGACTGGCGGCAGACAAACGTGCGGCGGATACGAAGAAAAAGCGCCCGGCATCGCGGAAAGCAGCGAAGTCCGCGATGCCCGCCTTCATACCTCCGCAGCTTTGCGAAACGCTCGAACGCCCACCCTCGGCCGATGGCTGGATCCACGAGATCAAATTCGACGGATACCGTATTCAGGCGCGCATTGAAAACGGCGAAGTCACGCTGAAGACGCGCAAGGGGCTGGACTGGACGGCCAAGTATCCGGCGATTGCGACATCGGCCGCAAGCTTGCCTGATGCCATCATCGACGGTGAGATCTGTGCGCTCGATGAAAACGGTGCCCCGGACTTCGCCGCACTTCAGGCGGCGCTGTCAGAAGGTAAAACGGATGCGCTCGTCTATTTTGCTTTCGACCTGCTGTGCGAGGGGAGTGAGGATCTAAGGCAACTACCGCTTACGGAACGCAAGAAAAGGCTCGAAGCGCTTCTGAGCGAGGCGGGGGAAGATCCGCGCCTGCGGTTCGTCGAACATTTCGAGACCGGTGGCGACGCAGTATTGAAATCGGCCTGCAAGCTCTCGCTGGAGGGCATTGTCTCGAAGCAGGCGGATGCCCCCTATCAGTCGGGGCGCACCGATACCTGGGCGAAATCCAAATGCCGCGCCGGACATGAGGTTGTCATTGGCGCTTACGCGAAAACCAACGGCAAGTTTCGTTCACTTCTTGTCGGCGTCTTCAGGGACGATCACTTCGTCTATGTCGGGCGGGTCGGGACCGGCTATGGTGCCAAAACGGTGGATACAATCCTGCCGAAGCTCCGGGAACTGGAAACCTCAAAATCGCCCTTTACCGGAATAGGCGCTCCGAAAAAGGAACCCAACATCGTCTGGGTCAAGCCCGAACTGGTGGCCGAGATCCAGTTCGCCGGCTGGACCGCGGACGGACTGGTCCGTCAGGCAGCCTTCAAGGGTTTGCGCGAAGACAAGCCGGCGAAGGAGGTCGAGGCCGAAACGCCGGCATCGCCCGGGAAAACTGAAACGCCAACGCCGGCCCGGCCAAAGCCGTCGCGACCGGTACGCGGCAAGAACACCAAGGCCGAAGTTATGGGCGTGATGATCTCCAGCCCTGACAAGCCGCTCTGGCCCGATGCAAATGACGGTGAGCCGGTCACCAAGGAGGATCTCGCGCACTATCATGAGGCCGTTGGTCCATGGCTGATCGACCATATCAAGGGACGGCCATGCTCTATCATCCGGACGCCTGACGGCATCGGTGGTGAGCAGTTCTTCCAGAGACACGCGATGCCGGGAACGTCGAACCTGCTCGAACTGGTCAAGGTGTTCGGCGACAAGAAACCCTATCTGCAGATTGATCGCGTTGAGGGCCTTGCCGCCATCGCCCAGATCGGCGGCGTCGAACTGCATCCCTGGAATTGCGAGCCCAACGAACCGGAGGTGCCCGGTCGTCTTGTCTTCGACCTTGATCCGGGTCCGGACGTACCCTTCTCCACCGTGGTCGAAGCCGCGCGGGAAATGCGCGACCGGCTGGAGGAGCTTGGCCTCGTCAGCTTCTGCAAGACCACCGGCGGCAAGGGCCTTCACGTCGTCACCCCGCTTGCGGTACCGAAGGGAAAGAAGCTGAGCTGGCCGGAGGCGAAAGGCTTCGCACACGATGTCTGCATGCAGATGGCCCGTGACAACCCCGACCTTTACCTGATCAAGATGGCCAAGAACCAGCGCAACGGCCGGATCTTCCTCGACTACCTGCGCAATGACCGAATGGCGACTGCTGTTGCGCCGCTGTCACCGCGCGCCCGGCCAGGCGCACCAGTATCGATGCCACTGACCTGGAAACAGGTAAAAGCGGATCTTGATCCGAAACGCTTCACCATTCGCACCGTACCGGCGCTTTTGTCGAAGACAACCGCCTGGGAGGATTACTGCGACGGGCAGCGTTCGCTGGAGCAGGCCATCAAGCGGCTGACGAAGTCGATGAAACAGGCCGCCTGAGACCGGCCTGGATCAAGACCCGTAACGCTGGTCAAGGTCGCTCAGCGCAGCCTGAACCTCATCGATTGAGACAGGCTCCGGTGTTCCAGGCATATGGCGGTACGCCGGCCTTGAGTCGATCGTGTAGAGGTCTGAAGCCCAGGCGGCCAAAATGGTCCGTTTTTCGTCGACCTTGAGCGCGGTTGCGTCCACCACATCGATCGGCCGCGCAATTTCCATACCCTCGAGCAGGATCGTCGGACCCATCAGTGCGATATCGCTTGCGGCAAGCTGCGGGTTCTCGTGCATGTCGGCTTCCTCAACGAACGTGCGGATCCTTGTCGTGCGGGAGACGGGACACGGAGATGACATCAACGTCCAGGGCCAGCAGATCGTGTTTGGCGGCAAAGGCTGCAAACAGACCCCGGGCGGTGTCCGCTTCGATCTCACCGCGCAATGCCGCGCTGCAGGCCTTCAGCGCCATTGAATGCGCCGTATCGCGCATCGATGCCGGCCATTCCGCCAGATGCCGGTAAGCGTCGATGACGCTGCGAACCTCGGTCGGAAATCCAAGGCCGATAAGGATGGTAACGGGCTCTTTGAACATATCGGGTTTCATCGCGATCTCCTTCCTACCCCCGATGTTGACGGGCGCCGCTGCAACGGCGCCCGTTTTTTAAAAATCGATCAGGCCGCCTTTTGCGCTTCGATCTGCGCCGGGGCAACCTTATGGTGAAGGGCCGGGCTGGTCTGGATATCGATCTTGCGTGGTTTCAAGGCCTCAGGAATCTCACGAACGAGATCGATCGACAGAAGACCGTTGCGGAGATCGGCGCCATTCACCCTGACATGGTCGGCAAGTTCGAAACGGTGTTCAAAAGGCCGGCCGGCTATACCGCGATGAAGGTATTCATCGGCGGAAGCGTCCTGCTTCTTGCCGGTAACGGTGAGAAGGTTGGACTGAAAGGTGATGTCGAGCTCGTCCTCGGCAAACCCTGCGACCGCGACCGAAATCCGGTAGCTGTCATCGCCGGTCTTGACGATGTCATAGGGCGGCCAGTCGCTGATCGAGCGGGCGCGCTGGGCATTTTCAAGAAGATTGAAGATCCGGTCGAAGCCGACGGTCGAGCGGAACAGGGGTGCGTAGTCATAAGATGTTGCCATAGCCATATCCTCCTTGAAGCAACATGGGTACAGAAGCGTCGAAACGCGGCGCTTCCAGCAAGTCCAGCCCTGTCTCAGCAGCTGGCGGCAATCGATTTGGTTTTCGGGAATTTGCGATTCAAGGGCGCCGTCAGAAAAAAATGACATCCAGGCGCCGGCCCAGACCAACTCATTTGAGTTCATGGACCGCGGCATTGTCCTGTACCTCGCGCAGGCCTTTATAGGACGCATGACGCAGGTTGCCATCGTCGGTCCAGCCACGGAACTCGATTTCGGCGATGAGCGTCGGCTGCGCGAAGACGTAATTCCTGCCCTTGAGCGGAACGACCGGTGTCTTCGTCTTCAGCCTATCCAGGGTCTTCTTCAGATACGCCGCATCTTTCTCCTTGAACCCGGTTCCAACGGCGCCAACATTGACCCAGTCATGCCCACGTCTCGCCGCCAGCAGCAAACTGCCAATCCCGCCGCGCGCCACCGCCGACTGCTCGTAGCCGACAATCATGAAGCTCTCGCTTTGAACACACTTGATCTTCAGCCAGTCTCCGGTCCGGCCCGAGCGATAAGGGCTGTCACGATGTTTTGCGATGATGCCTTCCATGCCGAGGGAGCACGCGCTCGCCAATAATTCAGCGCCGTCCGCTTCCATTTCTTCGGACAGCTGGATTGCGCCGGTCGCGTCTTCCAGCAGGTCCCCCAGCAAGTGCCGGCGGACCGAAAGCTCGGTACGAGTGAGATCGTGACCATCGAAATACATAAGGTCGAAGGCGAAGAGTACGGCTTCTGTCGACGCCCGTTTGCCGCCTCGCCCGCCGAGCGAGCGTTGCAGAGCGCCGAAATCGGAGCGACCCTCGCCGTTCAACACCACCGCTTCGCCGTCAAGGATGGCTGTTGCAATTCCAAGGTCCCTGGCCGCTGCGGCGATAGCGGGAAACCGGTGCGTCCAGTCGTGGCCGCCCCGGGTAATGATCCGCACACCCTTCGGCTCGATATGGACCGCGAGCCGATAGCCGTCCCACTTCATTTCATAGACCCACTCGGGGCCGGACGGCGGGGCCGTCTTCAGGAGCGCCAGACACGGCTCGACGCGATCTGGCATCGGGTCGAACGGCAGATTGGGCTGAGCCGGATCGCGCCTGCGGCGCGGCTGCGATTTTGCCGTCAGGCTGTCATTCTGCAGGAGCGGCTTGGCGGGGCGTTTCATTTACCGGCCCGGTTCTCGGCCGCAACCGACTTCTTCAGCGCGTCCATGATATTAATGACATTGCTGGGTGCCGACTTCGTCGGTGTGGATGTTCTGGGTTTTGCAGACTTCTTCAGCGCTTTCTTCTTGGCGGCAATGATGTCAAGCAACCGATCCTGAACCGGATCGATGACCATCTTGGGGTCCCAGTGCTGCGTTTGCTTTTTGATCAGTTGCTGCACGAGACGCATCATCTCGCTATCGGCCGTTTCATCCTCTTCGATCCCGCCAAAGTAAGTATCCTCGTCACGGACTTCATCCCCATAGCGCAGCGTCCACAGAACGATACCCTTGCCGCGTGGCTCAAGCATGACGGCGCGCTCGCGCCGGGTAATCACCAGACGTGAAATCCCCACCATGTTCTGCGCTTCCATCGCATCTCTGATGACCGAGAATGCTTCCTGGCCGACGGCATCGTTGGGTGAAAGATAATAAGGCGTGTCGAGCCATATCCACTCGATGCTTTCACGGGGGGTAAACGTCGAGATGTCGATGGTCTTTGTGCTGTCGAGCGCAACGTTTTCCAGTTCTTCGTCTTCGAGGATGATGTATTCATTCTCGCCGCGCTCATAGCCCTTGACCTCATCCTCCTCCCTCACCTCTTTTCCGGTAACACTGTCGACGTAGTGGCTGACGACCCGGTTTTCGGTATCGCGGTTGAGGGTGTGGAAGCGGACCTTCTCACTTTCGGACGTTGCCGGCATCATCTGCACGGGACAGGTGACGAGCGAGAGTTTCAGATAACCTTTCCAATAGGGACGGACAGCCATGATTTCCTCCGTCAGCCGGCGCGGCGCGTCTGTGACGAGACCGCATTTGATTTGGCAGCAGCACCCGGTTTCGAAGCCTTCTGACGGCCAGCACTATTGTTGGCGTTAGAACCGGCGCGTTTCTGGCTGGATTTGGTGCCCATGCCAGCACTCTCACGCAGCGCCTGCAAAAGGTCGTTTTGCCTGGGGACCGCTGCGGCCTTCTTCTTCGGCAGGGCCCTGCCCTCGATCTTTGCCTTCACCAGCTCGGCAACGGCGGCCTCATAACGGTCGTCGAACGTGCTGGCGTCGAAGGTCCCCTTCTTTGTGCCGATAATGTGCTCGGCAAGCTCAAGCATCTCGCCTTCGATCTTCAGGTCCGGCAACTCCTCGAAGGCCTCCGCCGACGAGCGGACTTCATAGTCAAAGTTGAGCGTCGTGGCGATCAGGCCCTTGCCGTGTGGCCTGATCAGCACCGTACGCAGGCGTCTGAAGAGCACGGTGCGGGCGATCGCAGCAACTTTGGCGCTTTTCATGCCATCGCGCAAAAGAACGAAAGCGTCCGTCCCCATCCTGTCGGGCGCCAGATAATACGGCTTGTCGAAATAGACGCTGTCGATCTCGCTGCAGGGGATGAAGGCGTCGATCTTCAGCGTCTTGTCGCTGTGAGGCACGGCAGCAGCCACCTCGTCCGGCTCAAGAACGATATACTGGCCGTTCTCGATCTCATAGCCCTTGACCTGGGCGTCCCGTTCCACCGGATCGCCGGTCTCGCTGTCGATGAATTCGCGTTTCACCCGGTTGCCGGTTCGGCGATTGAGGGTGTTGAAAGCGATCCGTTCAGATGACGATGCCGCAGTATAGAGAGCCACAGGACACGCGACTTCTCCGAATTTGATAAAGCCCTTCCAATTCGCTCGCGGGGCAACCATGACGCAAAACTCCTGCCACAACCAATGCGATTCAAGCGAATCAGCATGCATTTGTTCCGAGTCAAAACGAATCATTTTTCAAGGACTTAGGGCCACGATCACAACTGGCGTTCCGAGTTTGCGCTAGACGCTTGATTCCGGTGCATCTTTTTGCGGCGACGAACGTTTCCTCCTCACGAAACGCAAAGAGGAGGCCTGTCATGAGCAAACGTGAACTGATCGATACCGGAACCGACAAGCGTTATGTGCGCCGCGATAAGGACGGCAAGTTCAAGGAAAGCGTCGACGTCTCGCGATCGCTCTCTTCCGACGCGCGCCACGATGCGAAGCATGATGCGAAACCGGGCCAGGGTGACCGGGGTGATCGCAAACACTGACGAACCCGGTGAAGCTCGCCACGTACAACGTCAACGGCATTAACGGCCGTCTCGAAGTCCTGCTCCGCTGGCTCGATCAGGCAAAACCCGATGTCGTCTGCCTGCAGGAGTTGAAGGCGCCGGACGAGAAGTTTCCGCGCCGCCAAATCGAGCGCGCAGGCTACGGCGCCATCTGGCATGGGCAGAAATCATGGAATGGCGTTGCAATCCTTGCCCGGGGTGACCAACCTCTCGAGACGCGCCGGGGGCTTCCCGGAGACCCTGACGACAGCCACAGCCGGTATATCGAGGCTGCCATCGATGGCATGATCATCGGCTGCCTTTACCTGCCGAACGGCAACCCGGCACCCGGGCCCAAATTTGACTACAAGCTGCGCTGGTTTGAGCGGCTGCGTTCCTACGCAGGTCAACTGCTTGAGCTGGACGTGCCATGCGCCCTTGTTGGAGACTTCAACGTCATGCCGACCGACCTCGATGTCTATAAGCCTGAGCGCTGGCGAGACGACGCCCTGTTTCGCCCCGAGGTTCGCGCAGCCTATGCCGGCCTAATTTCAATGGGCTGGACGGATGCCATTAGACTGCTGCATCCGGATGAGCGGATCTATACGTTCTGGAAGTATTTTCGGAACGCGTTTGCGCGGGATGCGGGTCTGCGCATTGATCATTTCCTGCTGACCCCATCGTTGCAGGAACGATTGCAGGCGTGCGGGGTCGACAAGTTTGCGCGTGCGTGGGAGCACACCAGTGATCACGCCCCCGCCTGGATTGTACTGGACGACCGATAGAGACCCATAGAGCGGATAAGGATGCTTCGCGCGCCTCCCTGCTGGCGGCGAAGGGCGGACCGAGGCTTTCGCATGAGCGCTGTTATGGCGGACGGGCTGGAAAGGTCTTTGTCCATAATCGAGCATATGTCGACGCCTTTGGACCGAACGGACCCATAGGCTTCGACGCCCGCACAGACGCCGCGGCGATCGAAGGCTCGTCTTTGGAATGAGGGGGGTTCCTAGAAAACGTTCCGGTGCACATCACTCATCGCCCGTCGCAAATCATCGATCGCAGATGCCGTCTGTCCTGGGTGACCGTCGAGGGCCGGCGGCATTTTCCAACCTGGATCGATGCCTTCCATGTTCGGCAGTTCATGAGCAATGCCTTTATGGCAATCGATGCAGGTGGCCTTGCCCGTCAACAGATATTTGGAATGGATATCGGCGGCGCGCTGTGTCTGTTTGGTAAAGTCCATGGCGACGGAGGAGTGGCAGTTGCGGCATTCCAGACTGTCATTGGCCTTGAGGCGCGACCATTCGTGCTGGGCAAGTTCCAGCCGCTTGTCTAGAAACTTCTTGCGGGTGTCGATTGTACCAAAAATCTTGCCCCAGACTTCCTTGGAGGCCTGCATTTTGCGGGCGATCTTGTCGGTCCATTCATGCGGCACATGGCAATCGGGACAGGAGGCGCGCACGCCGGAACGGTTGGAGAAATGCACCGTTCGAGTCAGTTCCTCATAAACATTGGCACGCATCTCGTGGCAGGAAATGCAGAAGGCTTCCTTGTTGGTCATCTCGAGCGCGGTGTTAAAGGCGCCCCAGAACATCACGCCACCGACGAAGCCGCCTAGCGTCAGGAAGGCGAGGCTGAGCGTGCCGGCCGGCGTCGTCAGAACCGCCCATAACCAGGTCAGAAGTTTTTTCACACGGGCGATCATCATTCACTACCCGCCGGTTTGACGCCCATCGTGCTCATGTCCTCAAACGTGCTGGGCACAAGCGGTCGGGTATCAGCCTGCGGGACATGGCAGGCGGTGCAGAAATAACGGCGCGGCGAAACGTCCGCCAGCATCTGGCCTTCGCGCGTCATATAGTGGGTTACGCTGATCATCGGCGCGCCGGAATCCTGCGTGAACTCGCGTTTGTGACAGGAAAGACAGCGGTTGGCATTGACCGAAAGCTGGTAACCGTCGATCGAATGCGGGATGACCGGCGGCTGCTCCGGGTAAGCGCGCATGCGTCTAAAATCATCGACCACCCATTTCGGCAGGGGTTTGGCGGGTTCGGTCTGCATGGCATCACCGCGTGGGCCGGACAATTCCGGCACCATCTGCGCAACGGCCCCCGTCGCCAACGCCACGACCAGAAGCGTGGCGGCGATCCATCCATGTTTCCTGATCATGCGACTGGCTCTATCTTGACTGCGCATTTCTTGAAATCCGTCTGCTTGGAGATGGGATCGGTTGCGTCGAGCGTGACCTTGTTGATGAGCTGGCTAGCATCGAACCACGGAACGAAGATGACGCCTGGCGGCATGCGGTTACGGCCGCGCGTTTCCACCCGGGAACGTATTTCGCCACGGCGTGAAACGATGCGGATTTCCGCGCCCTGATTGAGCCCGCGCTTGCGCGCGTCGTCGGCATTCATGAAACAGCGGGCGCCAGGGAAAGCCTTGTAAAGTTCCGGCACACGCATGGTCATGGAGCCGGAATGCCAGTGCTCCAGCACGCGGCCCGTCACCAGCCAGGTATCGAATTCCGCATCCGGGGATTCCGCCGGAGGCTCGTAGGGCACGGCGATGATGACCGCCTTGCCGTCCTTGTTGCCGTAGAACTTCACGCCCTCGCCCGGTTTGACATAGGGGTCGTAACCTTCGCGGTAACGCCACAGCGTCTCCTTGCCATCGACCACCGGCCAGCGCATGCCGCGCACCTCGTGATAGGCATCGTAAGGCGCCAGATCGTGGCCGTGGCCGCGCCCGAAGGCGGCATATTCCTCGAAGAGACCCTTTTGCAGATAGAAGCCGAAGTGTTTTGCTTCCTGGTTTTCGTATTCAGCGTTGATCTCGCTCAGCGGGAACTTGCCGACATCACTGTCCTTGAAGAGCACCTCGTACAGCGTCTTGCCGCGATAGGCGGGATTGGCGTCCAGTATCTCCGCCGGCCACACCTCATCCGTGGTGAAGCGCTTGGAGAATTCCACCAGCTGCCAGAGATCGGAACGCGCCTCACCCGAGGCCTCGACAAGCTGGTGCCAGACATGGGTGCGCCGCTCGGCATTGCCATAGGCCCCCTCCTTTTCCACCCACATGGCGGCGGGCAGGATGAGGTCGGCGCTCATGGCCGTGATGGTCGGATAGGCATCGGAAACAACGATGAAGTTTTCCGGGTTGCGATAGCCCTTATAGGTCTCGTTCTTGGTGTTGGGTCCGGCTTGGACGTTGTTGTTGACCTGAACCCAGTAGAAATTCAGTTTGCCGTCATGCAGCATGCGGTCCTGCTGGACGGCGTGATAACCCGGCTTTTCCGGGATGATGCCGTGGGGAATGCGCCAGATTTCTTCGGCATGTTTGCGGTGCTCGGGATTGGTCACCGTCATGTCGGCAGGCAGGCGGTGGGCGAAGGTTCCCACCTCACGCGCCGTGCCGCAGGCCGAGGGCTGGCCGGTGAGCGAGAACGGGCTGTTGCCCGGCTCGGAAATCTTACCCGTCAGCAGATGGATGTTGTAGACCATCTGGTTGGCCCAGACGCCACGCACATGCTGGTTGAAACCCATGGTCCACAGCGACATGACCTTGCGGTTCGGGTCCGCATAAAGCTCGGCCAGCTCCTCCAGAAAACCGGCTTCCACGCCGGTCATGGCGGCCGTCTTTTCCAGCGTGTATTCGGAGACGAATTCCTTGAAGGTCTCGAAATCGATCGCTTCGGTCTTGGTCGGATCCGCGGAATTGGCGGCATTCATCTCCACCGGATTGTCGGGCCGCAGGCCATAACCGATATCGGTGACGCCGCGCACGAATTTCGTGTGGTTCCTCACGAAGTCTTCGTTGACGCGCCCGGTCTTGATGATGTGGTTGGCGATGTAATTGAGGATGACGAGATCCGTGCCCGGCTTGAAGACCATTGGGATATCGGCAAGGTCCATGCTGCGATGGGTGAAGGTCGAAAGCACCGCCACCTTCACGTGGTCAAATCCCAGACGCCGGTCGGCAATGCGGGTCCACAGAATGGGATGCATCTCCGCCATGTTCGAGCCCCAGAGCACGAAAGCATCGGCATGTTCGAAATCGTCGTAACAGCCCATCGGCTCGTCCATGCCGAAGGTGCGCATAAAGGCATAGGCAGCAGACGCCATGCAGTGACGGGCATTGGGATCAAGATTGTTGGAACGGAAGCCGGCGCGCATCAGCTTGGTTGCCGCATAACCTTCGAAGATCGTCCATTGGCCGGAGCCGAACATGCCGACGGCTGTTGGCCCCTTCTCCTTCAACACCCTCTTGCACTGCTGCGCCATCACGTCGAAGGCCTCATCCCAGCTCACCGGCTCGAACTCGCCGTCCTTGGCGTAGACGCCGCCTTTTTTGCGCAGAAGCGGGGTCTGCAGGCGGTCCTTGCCATACATGATCTTGGACAGGAAATAGCCCTTGATGCAGTTGAGACCGCGATTGACCTCCGCCTGCATGTCGCCATGGGTGGCGACGACCTTGCCTTCCTTGACGCCGACCATGACGCCGCAGCCCGTGCCGCAGAAACGACAGGGCGCCTTGGACCACTTGATCTGCAATGCGGAAACACCGCCTGGCACCGGCTGGGCCGCGGCCGGCAGCGCAATGCCCGCCGTTGCCGCCGCAATACCGGCGGCATGCGCCTTCAATAGATCACGCCGCGTCAGTTCGCTGCTCATCGCCGCTTGTCTCCTCTGTATCGACGTGTTCGAAAACCATGTTGGCGGCAATCACACCGTCGAGTGTCGAAATGTAAGTGAGCGTATCGCCCAGCATGCCTGTGCTCGTGCCATCGATGACGATGACGATCTTGCCGTTGCCCTCGCCATGAACCTCGACATTGTCGAGCGTTAAAAGCGTTGCGAGCACGGCGTCGCGCATGTGCGGCACCACCGCCACCACGGCGCTCGAAACATGATACCGGCCTGTATTTTCAGGCATATTGCATCTCCGTGGCTGCTTCCCTGATCTCGATCACGCCGGCAGGGCAGACGGACACGCAGGCCCCGCAGCCGGTGCAGGCTTGTTCGATAAGTTCAGGCACGAAGGGCCCGCCGCGGCGGGGACGAAACCGGATGGCCTCGGTCGGGCAGGCATCGCGGCAGGCCTGACAATCGATATTGCCGAAGGCGAGACACCCCTCACCGATCGCCATGACATGATCGAAGTGTTGCGCGGCGGGTGCGGCAAACACCGGCTCCGGACAGGCCTCGGCGCATTTGCCGCAAAAGGTGCATTCTCCGCTGGAAAAATCCACTGAAGGCAAGCCACCCACCATGGCAATGATGCCGGTGGGACACGCCTCGACACATTTTGCGCAACCGCTGCACGCGGCGAGGTCGCTCAACGCGACCCCGGGGGGACAGATGCGTGGTCTATTTTTTTGCCCACCGCGCAGGAAATCGCGCCGGCTGAGAGAGACTTCCATCATCATTTCGCCCTCAATGTCCGGGCGGCCCCGGCGGGCCGTAAATGATCTGGAACATCCAGACAATAAAACCATAGGCTCCGACAAATCCGACCGCCAGAATGGGCCAGATTCCGAAGGCCAGAACGGCGAAGGTCACAAGTTCCCTCGTCCGGCTTGGCTTTTCATCTGCGTGCTGAGGCGCGACTATTTTAGTCATATTCGCGGTTCCCTATTCGGTTGGAGTTATAATCGACCAAAAAGAAGATATGTTCAACCACTTGATTTTATTGATTATTTATTAAAACTAACATTCATCAATATCCCTTCTCTAAGCCACTGATTTCACTTTGTGCTTTTGCCAAAAAAATAAACAAACCGGTCGGGACAGTGATGTCGCCGCCGCGGGGCAAGGTGTCTCTCATCCGCATGCCCCCGCCTCATCGATGCCAGGCGCGCGCATGAAAGGCAGAAAGCCCTGCAACCAGACCCCGAAGCTCGCCGCCCACAAAACGGCGCTGAGGCCATGGTGATAGGGTGACAATGTTGCGGCAAAATCGAATTCCGGCAGGAGGCGGACCAGCCCGGCCATCACCATCAGAAGGGCGGCCACATGCGCCTGCCACGGCAGATGCGTCAGGTTGCGACCCGTATGCCGCAGCCCGGCAATGATGAAGACGGCCATTATGGCGCATCCCAGCGCCCCGATCGACAGCAGATGCAGCCCTGCGGCGGGCGTGACGGAAAAACCGAGCCTTGTTGCGCCGAGCGCCAGAAAACCCGAGCCCGCAAAGGCGTTGCCAAGACCGAGCAACAGCACCTCGGTCTTGAAGACGGCACGCCCGATGAACCATTCGGCCAGCCGGTCGAAAAAGGCGGCCCCGGCCGCAAGCGAAAGCCAGGCGCAGACATCGCTTTGCGGAAAGAAAAGCTTCGCCGCCATGTAAAGCGTCACCATGGCGCCCGCCATATGCTGGCGGCCGGGATGCGGCCGGTAAGGCGTGGTCTCGCCGCCCGGATCGAGCGCCAGATTGATGACGACCACATTAATACGAGCGGCGGAGAGTGAAAACAGCACGGTGAAGATGCACAGCGCCGCTTCCAGAAAGCGGGATGCAAGTTCGGGATCGCCGCTCCACCAGGCATAACGCACACCCGCTTCAGCCACCGCAAACAGAAGAAGCCAGACGAGGAATGCCAGGTGTTTCATCGTGCGCCGCGCCAGCATCGCCCTGCCGATGAGAACAGAGAGCGCGAGCAGAAAGGCGAGATCGAAAAAACCCGCAAACAGGCTCCATGCCTCCATCCCGAGAAAGCCGATAAGGCGGCCCGGCAGCCAGAGACCGGCGAGATGAAGCAGCGTTCGTCCCTGCGCCGGTTTCGTATCCGTCCATTCCGGCACCGCCGAGCCGAGGAAACCGGCAAGCGCCATGCCATAGGTGCCGAAGATCATTTCATGGGCGTGCCATTGCGATGCAGGCACCGCATCGGCAAAAGGCAGGGCATAACCACCGATGACGACCCACAGGAAGGGCCAGCCCGCGCCATGCAGGGCGGCCAGAGGGAAAAACAGCCGCAGGGCTTCCGAAAGGATGGGGGGCTGCCTCATCGCACCCGCTCCTTTGCTGAAAACAGTTCGGCGAAGGCCGGGCTCTCGGACAGGCGTTCCGCTTCGTCGAAAACCGCCCGCGCCATGCGCCGGCCCGGCGAACCCGCGGGCTTATGCGCGGCAATGACGCGGCCATCGACGCCGGAGAGCACGATCAGCCGGTCGGCAACCAGCAACGCCTCATGAAGATCATGGGTGACGAGAAGGGTGGAAAAACCGCGCCGGCAGGCGGCGCCCACCAGAAGCTCCTGCAAATGACGGCGCAGGCCGACATCGACGGCGCTGAAGGGCTCGTCCAGAAACAGCATGTCCGGCTCCACGGCGAGCGCCCGCGCAACGCCGGCGCGCTGGCGCATGCCGCCGGAGAGATCCACCGGATATTTGCCGAAATCCGCCGCCTCCAAACCGACCTCCAGCGCGAAAAGGCCCGCCCTTTCGCGCCGCTCCCGTTTCGGCATGCCGGCCGCCGCAAGGCCGTAGGCGATATTGTCGATAAGCGTCATCCACGGCAAAAGCCTTGGCTCCTGAAACACCAGCCCCTGCCGGCGATAATGGCGGTACACGCGGCCACGAACGGGATCGATGATACCAGCCGCGATCTGCAAAATCGTCGTCTTGCCGCTGCCGGAGGGG
>NZ_QLNF01000018.1:0-11507 GCF_003261015.1 Agrobacterium sp. MS2
ACCCGGGCGATGCGGGCCTTGACGTTGAGGGCGAGGGTGCGGATGGAGCCGGTGAAGCCGTTTTCGGTGGAGGTGAAGGTGCCGATGGTTGCCATTGTCGTATTCCTTTTCGTGTGTTCGGGCCGCGCCCATCGCGGCCTCGATGGCAGTCGCAAAGACCGGTGACGATCGGACCGCACCTGATAAGGCCGGAACGCAGTGGAGGGCGGCAACTACCAACTTTGTTAGTTGGAGAGGAATGGCGGCGCAGCCGGCAGGGGTAAGAAAATTGGTCGTGGCCGTTGCGGGAAGACGATCGAGGCGCAGCCGGTCTCCGGTCAGACATGCCTCATCGAGCCCGCGGATGGGTTGCCGGAAACTCTGGCGAGAAGGAATATGGCGATGGCGTTCCGCCGCGGTCACCCTGGTGCGAATGGCATTCCGCGCCACGCACGCCTGGACCGATCTCATCGTCTGCTTCATCAGGGGAGAAGGGTTTCAGCTAACATTGGCCCGCTTGCTGACTGCGCCCGGTGCGATATCGTGCGCTCTCGAATCGCTGCCTGGAGGATCAATGCGTCAGCAGACCAAGCCGTTCATCGTCGAACGCAAACCGTCCCGCAAACCCAAACCCGACACTACACAACCGTCGATCTGGGGAAGGCTGGATGCTGACATTGCACAAGGTCTCAAGAACCAACATGATGCGGATCCCGCGGCCGCCACCGGTGGTGACGACCGCGCTTGAAATTCAGGCCGCAGCTTTCACATCCCTTTCCGGCTGCAGCGAATGCAGAAAGCTCACAGCGCGTTGCGCCTGGGCCGCCGCCTGAAAAATCGCCCGCTTGTCGTTGGCCAGAACCGACAACCACGACTGCAGGTAAGAAGCGTGATCCGGGCGCGGCTCGAATTCCGGCGCGATACCGAGATCGGCGCAGAGGAAACAGCTGCCGAGCTCGGCAATAAGTTCTTCCCGTGCCCGGCCTGTTCGGTCTTTCGCATAGCGCGACAAATTTCGTCCAACCCGATGCTCCGCTGCCGTCCAGTGCGTCTTATGCCGATATCGGCATAAAACGCATTATGCCGTAAGCCGGATTATGCCGCATGACTTGGAAAGGGCGCTTGCCTGGGGGCCGTTATTGAGTCCGATCGGCATAATATTGGTCATCAGCATCACCAAAATCGTTCGCAGCGGCGAGAAATCGGTACGGAATTGGCCGGTTTTACTGGAACCGTGCCGCCAGCACGGTTATAAACTGGACAGGCGTGTGCTGCGTGCGCTGCGGGTTCCCCCGAAATCGACGGAGACTTCGATCAACTTCCAAACAGGGAGCGTGAACCCATGTCTTCGACAGTTCCAAAGGGCCGCACAAACTCAACTCTGCGCAAGTTCCTCGACAACGAGGCATCCGGTGGCCTGGTGCTCATGGCCGTAGCGTTTATCGCGATTGTCGTCGCAAATTCGCCGTTGGCCGAAACCTATTTCCACTTACTGCATGTCTATATTGGCCCTCTTAGCTTGCAGCACTGGGTCAACGACGCGTTGATGGCGGTGTTCTTCCTGCTGGTCGGCCTGGAGATCAAGCGCGAGATGCTGGATGGACAGCTTTCCAGCTGGAGCCGTCGCATTCTGCCAGGCGCCGGTGCTGCTGCCGGTATGCTCGTGCCCGCCCTCATTTACGTCTTCTTCAACCGGAACGATCCGACGGCATTGCGTGGCTGGGCTATCCCGACGGCGACTGACATCGCCTTCGCGCTCGGAGTCATTTCGCTTTTGGGTTCCCGCGTACCGGCGTCCCTCAAAATCTTTCTGGCGGCACTGGCAATTATCGACGACCTAGGCGCCGTCGTTGTCATCGCCGTCTTCTACACTGCCGACCTCAACCTGATGGCGCTCGCGGGTGCAGGTATCGTGCTGGGCAACCTGGTCATCTTCAATCGCATGAAAGTAACGGCACTCTGGCCGTATCTAGTTTTGGGCGCGGTGCTCTGGGTACTGGTCTTCGCGTCAGGCGTTCACGCGACGCTTGCAGGTGTGATGCTGGCATTGACCATTCCGCTGAAGGTTACACCCGGAACGCCGGAAGCGGCACCTGCAGAGTCTCCGCTGCACCGGCTGGAGCATGCTTTGCACAAGCCGGTCGCTTTCATCGTTGTGCCGATTTTCGGCTTCGCGAATGCAGGTGTGTCATTATCGGGATTGACGCTAGATGTCTTTGCCGAACCACTGACGATGGGCGTGGCGGTCGGCTTGTTCCTCGGCAAGGTTGTCGGCATCTTCGGTATAGTGCTGATACTCGTCAAACTCGGTCTAGCACAGCTTCCGGCGCAGGCAGGCTGGGGCCAGATGGCGGGGACGGCAATGTTGTGCGGCATAGGCTTTACCATGTCGCTGTTCATCGGACTGCTTGCCTTCGACGATCCGAACGTCCAGGACCACGTAAAGATCGGGATTTTGCTCGGTTCGATCGTCTCTGGTGGATTAGGTGCAGCGATGTTGGCAATCAGCGGTCGGCGTTCGTTACGACACCCGGCATGATGTTTGCAGAGGACTGCAGCAGACTATGGTCTCTGCCGCCCTGTCCTCAGCCAGCCATCGGTTTAGCGGTTTGCAACTCGCGGGCCGAGCGGCAAGCTCGACCTCGAATGTCCCCGAGATCAAACGAGGCGCGGCTGCGCAGTAGAGGGCCATTGGCCGCTCTCGTTGCTGAATTCGAACGTGAGTTTTGCCGTCGGCTCTAACCGCACATGGTCGGCGACCTTACGGATAATCGCTGAGAACTTGCCGGCCGGCATGTGTGTCCGACTATCTTCATCGATATCCCACAGTTGGACGAAGATCTCCGACCATGCTTCCGGATTCGCACCGCAGTCGAGTGCCAAAAACTGCCCAGCCTTCACCTCGGTGACGTGATAGCCAGCCCGAACCGGACGGCCCTCATAACTGAAGATGAGCGGGGCATCCGGCGCCACCGCAAGCACATCGAGGAGATGGCCGAGACTGATGTCGGTCGAAACTGACTTGTCGATCGCGTTCATGTGGGTTATCCCTCTATCCAATAGTTCAAGGATTGTTGAAGTATGGATGAACGTCAAGCCCTTTCATCGTTCGCGGCGCTGTCTCAGGAGACGCGCCTTGCCATCGTCCGAGCGTTGGTCGTGGCCGGGCCTGAAGGACTGGCCGCAGGCGTGATCGCCGAGCGCATGGGCGTGTCCGCCACGAATGCCTCGTTCCATTTGAAGGAACTGGAGCGGTCAGGATTGATCTCGCAGCGAAGGGAATCCCGCTCGATCATCTACACCGCCGGTTACGACACGCTCGCCGATCTCGTCAAATTCCTGATGGAGGATTGCTGCGCTGGTCATCCGACGATCAGGGAGAACGGCGAGCGCGCCGACGACTGCTGCATCCCGGCCGACAAGAGTGACGTCGTTGCGTAGCTCGAAAATCTCGGCTGGGCTCGTCTCGGCTCTCGGCCTGACGCAGATCATCGGCTACGGCACGCTATATTACAGCTTCAGCATCCTGGCGCCCGGCATGGCGTCGGATCTCGGCTTGTCGCTGGCGGAAGTGTTTGGTGTGTTCTCCGTGTCGCTGTTCATCGGTGGCCTGTCGGCGACCTATATCGGCAAGCAGATGGACCGGATCGGCGCAGCCACGATCATGACGATCGGCTCTGCCCTTGCCGCACTTACGCTCGCCCTTTGCGCCTGGTCACCCTCGATCGCGATCTTCGCCATTGCCATCATCCTGCTCGAAGTCTCGTCCGGCATGGTCCAGTATCAGGCGGCATTCGCGGCGCTGGTCGAGAGCGATCCCCGCACAGCCTCTCGCAGCATCACCTATCTGACGCTGATCGGCGGATTTGCCTCGACGATCTTCTGGCCGATCTCGGCGACGCTCACCGGCTATCTGTCCTGGCGGGAGATCTATCTCGTCTTTGCGGCGCTGAACCTATTCATCTGCATGCCGCTGCACTTCTGGATCCGAAGCCTCGGAAAGAAGGCAGGCGACGCGGCGGTCCGACCGCGCGAGACGGTCATCGGCGCAATCCCGCCACACGCCCGGCGCCGCGCGATGGTGATCGTCTCCTTTGCCTTCGCGCTCTCTGGCTTCACGCTCGCCGCGATCCTTGCCCATATGGTGCCGATGCTGGGATCGATCGGGCTGGGCACGGCCGCCGTCGTGATCGGCTCGCTCTTCGGCCCGGCGCAGGTTCTGAGCCGTCTGATCAACATGGTTTTTGGGAAGAACCTGTCGCCGCCGGGTCTGGCCGTGCTCTCGGCTGTGCTGATCGTCTTCGGCGTCCTGATCCTTCTGATGACGGGCAACTGGCTGCCGGGTGCGGTCGCCTTCGCCATTTGCCTCGGGCTTGGTTCCGGCATCAACAGCATCGCGCAAGGGAGCCTGCCCCTTTACCTGTTCGGATCGGACGGATATGGCGCGATCACCGGCAAGATGGCGGCCGCCCGTCTGGCGGTTGGCGCCGGGGCGCCCTTCGTGTTCGCGGCGGCCATGGAGAATATCGGGCTGAGCTTCGCCCTCGTCGCAAACGCATGCCTCGGAGCGATCAGCATCGCGGCATTCGTCGCGGTGGCCGCCTCCTGCCGGCAGCCTGCCACCGCAACGGCCTGATCCGTCAGATCGACTTCAGCGAGACCCGTTTCTCCAGCTCGGCCGCCTCCTCCTTCCGCTCGCTATATCGGTCGGTGAGGTAGGAAGAAGCATCGCGGGTCATGATGGTGAACTTCACCAGTTCCTCGCAGACATCGACGACGCGGTCATAGTAGGATGACGGCTTCATCCGGCCATCGGTGTCGAATTCCTGAAACGCCTTCGCGACGCTGCTCTGGTTGGGGATGGTGATCATCCTCATCCAGCGGCCGAGGATGCGCAACTGGTTCACAGCGTTGAAGGACTGACTGCCGCCGGAGACTTCCATCACCGCCAGCGTCTTGCCCTGGGTGGGGCGGACGGAGCCGAGCGACAGCGGGATCCAGTCGATCTGAGCCTTCATGATTCCTGTCATCGCGCCGTGGCGCTCCGGGCTGATCCAGACCTGGCCCTCCGACCATTGCGACAGGTCGCGGAGTTCCTGCACCTTGGGATGGCTGACGGGTGCCTCGTCCGGGAGCGGCAATCCCGCAGGATCGAATATCCGCACCTCGCATCCGAGGCGTTCGAGCAGCCGACGGACTTCGAAGGCAAGCAGACGGCTATACGACACTTCCCGGAGCGATCCATAGAGGATCAGGATCCGTGGCTTGTGGGTGGAGAACGCCGGGCGAAGGGATTCTGGCGCAATCGGCTGAAGATGGTCGTCGTGCAGTGCGGGAAATGTCTCAGACAATGCGCTTTCCTTCCTGGTCGAGGACCTGCTCGCCGTCTTCCTTGGTGAACGGTCCTTTGAAGGCGTCTGCTGGCAGGATGTCGAGCACGACCTCCGAAGGGCGGGCCAGCCTGGTGCCGAGCGGCGTAACGACGAGTGGTCGGTTGATCAGGATCGGGGTGGCTATCATCGCGTCCAGCAACTGGTCATCGGTCAGCTCCGGATTGTCGAGGCCGAGTTCCGCATAGGGCGTGCCCTTCTCACGGATCGCTTCGCGGACCGTCAGACCGGCATCTGCGATTATCGTAGAGAGTTGCTCGCGCGATGGCGGGTTCTGCACGTATTCGATGATGGTGGGTTCGATCCCGGCCGCACGGATCAGGGCCAGAGTGTTGCGAGACGTGCCGCAGGCCGGATTGTGGTAGATGGTAGCGTCCATAGTCAGGGTCTTTCGGTGATAGCGTTGTGGGCGACGGCGGGCGATGCCTCGTACCAACCCTTCGAGCGGTTCACGATCCAGACGACCGACAGCATGACGGGCACCTCGATCAGGACGCCGACGACGGTGGCGAGCGCCGCGCCCGACTGAAATCCGAAAAGGCTGATGGCGGCGGCAACCGCGAGCTCAAAGAAGTTGCTGGCGCCGATGAGGGCCGATGGCCCCGCGACGCAATGGCGCTCGCCTGCCATGCGGTTCAGAAGGTAGGCAAGACCGGAGTTCAGATAGACTTGGATCAGGATCGGCACGGCCAGCAATGCGATGACGGCCGGTTGGGCGATGATCTGCTCGCCCTGGAAGGCGAAGAGAAGCACGAGCGTGGCGAGCAATGCGCCAAGCGACATCGGCTGAAGCCTGGCGAGCAAGCTATCGAGCGCGCGGGTGGTTCCATCAGCGGTCAGGCGGCTTCGCAGCACCTGGGCGATGATGACAGGCACGACGATATAGAGTGCAACCGACAAGGCAAGCGTCGCCCAAGGCACAGTGATGGCTGACAGGCCGAGCAGCAAGCCGACGATCGGGGCGAACGCCACGACCATAATCGCGTCGTTCAAGGCAACCTGCGAGAGGGTGAACAGCGGCTCGCCACGTGTCAGGTTCGACCAGACGAAGACCATGGCCGTGCAGGGCGCCGCGGCAAGGATGATCAGGCCCGCGATATAAGCGTCGATCTGGTCTGCCGGCAGATAGGGCCTAAATAGCCAGCCAACGAACAGCCATCCCAGGAGAGCCATCGAAAACGGTTTGATCGCCCAGTTAATGATCAGGGTGACACCGATCCCGCGCCAGTACGACCCGACCTGTGCCAGCGATCGGAAATCAATCTTCAGCAGCATCGGAATGATCATCAACCAAATCAGGATCGCAACGGGGATGTTGACCTTGGCGATCTCGGCGCTACCGATGACCTGGAAGACGCCGGGCATCAGGTGGCCGAGAGCAACGCCAACGGCGATGCAAAAGAAGACCCAGACAGTCAGGTATCGTTCAAATGTTGACATCAGGCGGACTTCCCCTGCGGCGAGGTCGAACCTTCCATCGCGCCGATCTGGCGGAGTTTGGTCTCCAGCGCCAGTCGATCGATGGAGACGAGCGGCAGGTTTACAAATGCGAGGATCCGGTTTTTGAGAAAGCGGGCTGCCTGCGCGAAGGCACGTTGCTTGTCGATGTCGAGGCCGGAGACCACGGCTGGATCTTCGACGCCCCAGTGGGCGGTCATCGGATGGCCGATCCACACGGGGCAGGCCTCGCCGGCCGCGCTGTCGCAAACCGTAAAGATGAAATCCATCTCCGGTGCACCAGGTGCGGCAAACACGTCCCAGCTCTTCGATGAAAGACCGGTCGATGGATAGCCAAGCGTCTCTAGTTCCTTCAGTGCAAGGGGGTTGACCTCACCCTTTGGCTGGCTACCAGCGGAGTATGCCCTGAAGCGGCCGTCGCCCTCTTTGTTAAGGATGGATTCTGCGAGAATAGAGCGAGCGGAATTGCCCGTGCAGAGGAACAGCACGTTGTAGGTCTTGTCAGTCATGGTTCTGGTCCGTGGTTAGCTCGGCGGCTTGATCAGCTTCATGATCGTCGCAGAGGATGGGCAGATTGAGGAAAGCTGTCGGGTGGCCAGCACGGCTGACGGCACGCTGTCGCGAGCGACTTCAACAAACCCGATGCGTGAAAAGAATGCGGTCGCAGTCGTCGTCGCGAGATAGACGTCGCTGCCAAGACCGGCACGGCCTAGTGTCGCCACAACGATATCGAGACCGATGCCTCGGCCGCGATGTGAGGGGAGCACAACTATCGACCTCAGAAGAGCGTCACTGGCACAGCGCTCAATTCCGGAAAAACCGTAAATCTCGCCTTCATTGGAACTGGCCCTGAAGAAGGTGCGTCCTTCATCCTCGATATCGTCTGTTGGCAACGCCGCTTCGACGAGGGTAGCGCGGAGATCCAGATCGCTGCCAGCTATCTCGCTCAGTTGGATCCCGCTCAGCACGGCTTCGCCTCCGGAGCGCAACAGGGAGTCAGCTGAGCGATGAGCGGGGCGCAGAGTTCCGTCGAGCCGCCACAGCAGTCCTTAAGCAGAAACAAGGTAAGATCGCGCAGGCCATCAAGGTCAGCCCGGTAGATTATCGAGCGGCTCTGTCGCTCACTCTTCACAAGCCCGGCGCGTAACAATGTAGCCAGGTGCGCTGACATCGTATTTTGCGGCACGTCGATTAGTCGCGCGAGTTCCCCTGCAGGAACGCCATCCGGTTCGTGCCGTACGAGCAGCCGAAACGTCTCAAGTCGGGTGTTCTGTGCCAAGGCCGCGAGGGCCGATATCGCGCTGCTGCTTTCCATATATCCAGAGTAATGGATATAATATGGTTGTCAATACCGCGACCGCGGCTATCGGATCGCTATCGCGGGCCTATTACATTACAGCAGTTTTGAGGTGAAATTTGTGGCTCCAACAAGAGGAGCGCCAAATGGAACCATTAAACAAAACGATCAATTGCCTCGATTGCTATATTGGCTCATTCGAAGAAAGTCTCTCCGCCAAGAACTACAAGCCGGCAACACTGGAAAATTATCGCCACAACCTGAGGCGTCTTGGCAGGTTGATGGAGATCGAGGGCATCGCACCGTCGGATCTGACCGCGGAACTTGCTTTCGAATTGGGACTGCGATTGCCAATGGCGCCGAAAGCCCAGATCAAGCTTCCCAATCTTGCGAGGCGATTCTTCCAGTACCTGATCGAAATCGGCGTGGCGGAGCGACCACCGCTCACTGCGGCAGAGGCCGAACGCCACGAGCTTCTCGGCAACCTCGAGATCTATCTATTGCGACAACGCGGGCTCAGCCCACGATCCGTGAAACATGTTTTGGGGTTCGCAACGCGCTTCTTGGCTCATCGCTTCGGAGATGGTGATCTCGATCTCGGCGCACTGGTCTCCCGCGACGTCGTTGCGTTCATGGAGCATGTTATCGCGCGCAAGACACCTTACCGCGACAAGACGCTATCCACGCATCTGCGTTGCTTCTTCCAGTATTTGTTCGCCCAAGGACTCACCACCTCAAACCTCGCACTCTGCGTACCGAGGGTACACAAGCCGTGGGGCTCGAGACTTCCGCGCTATCTGTCGCCCGATGAAGTGGAGGCCGTTCTGGCATCGGTCGCGACCAATCCGCGGCGGGGCGCCCGCGACCATGCAATGTTGCTCTTGATGGCGAGGCTGGGCATGCGAGCACCCGAGGTTATGGCAGTTCAGCTTGATGACATCGACTGGCGAACCGGGCAGATTCTGGTTCGCGGGAAAGGACAACGCCATGATCGGCTGCCAATCCCGCCAGACGTGGGAGAGGCGATCAGCACGTATTTGCGCGAGGAACGGACTTCAACGACAACGCGGACTCTGTTCGTCAGTCACCGAGCGCCCAACCGTCCGTTTAAGGACAGCCAGATCATCAACTCGATCCTGCGGGAAGCTTTTGCGGCGACCGGAGTGAAGCCACCGACGCCCTATGTAGGAACGCACGTCCTGCGTCATAGTCTTGCGACAAACCTGGTTCGCTCCGGGGCATCGTTGGATGAGATCGGCGATCTGTTGCGGCACAGATCACGCGCGACGACCATGATTTATGCAAAGCTCGACACGGACGGTTTGCGCTCCATTGCACAGCCGTGGCCGATTGCGGAGGCTGCACGATGAGCCTTCTCGATGAACAGCAGCGCTACCTCAGCATCAGACGACGGCTGGGCGCCGATTTGAGCACGGAAGAACGCATCTTGCGTCGCTTCACCACCTTTGCCGACAAGGACGGCGCGGAATATGTCGACACCAGATTGATCATGCGCTGGCTGGAGAGCCTTCCCGCCGCCAGTGCCGGAACACGGGGCGCTCGCTTCCGGGTGGCCCGTCAATTTGCCCTCTGGTTGCACGGGATGGATTCGCGACACGAGGTTCCGCCCCAAGGCTTGGTGCCCGCACATGTCCAGCGGGTGCATCCACACATCTACAGCGACGCCGAAATCTTCGCGATTGTCGAGCGTACCAAAACGTTGCCCTCGGTTTACGGCATGCGCGGGTTGACCTGCTCGACGCTCTTCGGCCTGATTGCCGTGACAGGGCTTCGGATTAACGAGGCCCTGCGTCTCGACCAGGCAGATCTTGATATCGAGACCGGCGTTCTTCGTGTTCGCTTCGGCAAACTTGGCAAGGAACGATTGTTGCCGCTGGATCGAACGGTCGTTCAGCAGCTCGAACGCTACGGCCGTGAGCGGGACAGGTTGTTGGGTCGCAGGTCAGAAGCGATGTTCGTCACGTGCGAGGGCCATCGCCTCGGCGACTGTGGCGCACGCTATAACTTCGCGCTGGTCTGCCAGCAGATCGGTTTGAGGCAGAGACAAAGCCAAAAGCGTCATGGACGCGGGCCGCGCATCCATGACCTTCGCCATACCTTTGCGGTTCGCACGATGCTGAACTGGTATCGTTCCGGCCAGGACGTCGGGCGCGAAATGATCAAGCTCACCACATGGCTTGGTCACGCAAGCCCCGCCAATACCTATTGGTATCTGGAAGCCGTGCCAGAATTGCTGGAATTGGCTTCCGCCCGGATCATGAGTTCGGCGGAGAAAGAGCAATGAAAGCGACAAACTTCCCCGCGCTCATCCAATACTTCTTCACCGACCGGCTCTGCACACAAATGGAGGCAAGCCCACACACCATCGCCGGCTATCGCGACACCTTCCGCCTGCTGGTCCGTTACGCTGGCTCAAGGCATGGAAAACCGCCCACGAAGCTGACGATCGACGATATTGATGCCGATCTTGTCGCCGACTTCCTGACCCACGTCGAGTCGGCGCGCGGTAACACGGCAAGAACGCGCAATACCCGTCTCGCCGCGATCCGCTCATTCTTCCGATACGTCGCAATGGCCGATCCGACCTGGCTTCTCCATTGTCAGCGTATTCTCTCGATGCCGAGCAAGCGATACGTCAAGCGAAGCGTGACGTTCCTCGACGCAGAGGAGATAGCGGCGCTTCTGGCGGCACCAGATCGAACGACATGGGTGGGGCGTCGCGATCATGCCCTGCTCTTACTTGCGCTTCAGACCGGGCTGCGCGCTTCCGAACTCATCAGTTTGCGCTGCAGGGACATAGTCTTCGGCGCTGGCGCCCACATCCGTTGTGTCGGCAAGGGCCGAAAAGAACGCAGCACGCCCCTTCGTCGCGACACGGCAAAGCTGATCCAGGCATGGATTGGGAAACGACATGACAGTGACAGTCCCGTATTCCCCTCAATCCGGGGAGAACGGCTTAGTCGTGATGCGTTGGAACATTTGGTGCGTAAACATTGCCTCAAGGCTTCACGAGCATGTCCGAGCCTCGGAAGCAAACGAGTGACACCGCATACCTTGCGCCACAGCACGGCGATGGAGCTACTGCATCACGGGGTCGATCAATCTGTGATCGCACTTTGGCTTGGGCATGAATCCGTGGAGACGACCCAGATTTATATCCACGCCGACATGCGCTTGAAGGAAAAAGCCCTTTCTCAGATCACCAGCCCGAAAACTCATCCAGGGCGATATCGACCCAACGACGAACTGCTCGCATTCCTTGAGTCACTCTGATTATGCCGAACCGTCGCGTGGCCGATAGGAGAAGTCTCATCCTTGAAAATCGGCCATGCGGCATAATCGGACTTACGGCATAATGGGTC
>NZ_QLNF01000019.1:0-20401 GCF_003261015.1 Agrobacterium sp. MS2
GCCGGGCGGGATTTCCGGCTTTTTTTCGTCGATTTCATATCCGTTGATAGTGCTGATTTTCCGGGTTGCATCAATGCCCCGCGTGCATTTATGACAGTTTTATGACAATTACCCCCCACAACATAAAAAGCGCCACTGAGGGCCAATTCGCATGATGAGCATTTTCCGCAAACTGATGCCGCGCGAGGATCGTTTCTTCGACCTGTTCAGCAAACATTCCGAAACCGTCATCAAAGCGGCCGAAGCCCTCGATAGCCTGTTGAGCGGCGTCGAGGTCGAAAAGAACTGCGATCTCATCGTTGCCCTCGAACATCAGGCGGACGACATCACCCGCGACGTGTTGCTTGCGGTGCGACGCAGTTTCATTACGCCCTTCGACCGCGGCGATATCAAGGACCTGATCCAGTCCATGGATGACGCAATCGACATGATGCACAAAACGGTCAAGACCATCCGCCTCTTCGAGCAGAGCGAATTCGACCCGCTGATGAAGGAAATGGGCCATGAGATCGTGCGCGCGGCGAGCCTGATCGCAGAGGCCATTCCGCTTCTCGAAAAGGTCGGCACTAATGCCCAGCGACTGTCATCGATCGCCGAAGAGATCACCCGCGTCGAGGGGCGCTCCGACGACCTGCACGACCAGGGACTGAAAGACCTGTTCCGCCGCCATGGCGCCGCCGGCAATGCCATGGCCTATATGATCGGCAGCGAGATCTACGGCGAACTCGAAAAGGTGGTTGACCGCTTCGAGGATGTGGCCAACGAGATCAGCGGCATCGTTATCGAGAACGTCTGATGGATGTCGCACTTGCACTGCCGCTGCTTGTCGGCCTTATCGCCATTGCACTCTTCTTCGATTTTCTGAACGGTCTTCACGACGCCGCAAATTCCATTGCCACGATCGTTTCCACCCGGGTGCTGCGGCCGCAATATGCCGTTGCGTGGGCGGCCTTCTTCAATTTCATAGCCTTCCTCTTCTTCGGCCTGCATGTGGCGGAAACGCTCGGCACCGGCATCATCGATCCGGCCATCGTATCTCCGCAGGTGATTTTCGCGGCGCTGATCGGCGCGATCGTCTGGAACATCGTCACCTGGATTTTCGGCATCCCCTCCAGTTCGTCGCACGCCTTGATCGGCGGCCTCGTTGGCGCAGGTCTGGCAAAGGTCGGCTTCAATTCCATCGTCTGGTCGGGTCTGCTGAAGACAGTCGGCGCCATCTTCATGTCGCCGGCAATCGGCTTTTTCCTCGCGCTGCTTCTGGTGCTTGCGGTATCGTGGCTTTTCGTGCGGCAGACGCCCTTTGCAGTCGATCGCACCTTCCGCGTCATGCAGTTCATCTCCGCCTCGCTATATTCGCTGGGCCACGGCGGCAATGACGCGCAGAAGACCATGGGCATCATCGCGGTTCTGCTGTTCAGCCAGGGACATCTCGGGGAGAGTTTCTACGTGCCCTTCTGGGTGGTGATTTCCTGCCAGTCTGCCATGGCGCTCGGCACCTTGTTCGGCGGCTGGCGCATCGTGCATACGATGGGTTCAAAGATCACGCGGCTCAACCCGATGCAGGGTTTCTGCGCTGAAACCGGCGGCGCATTGACGCTGTTCGGCGCCACCTGGCTCGGCATCCCGGTCTCCACCACGCACACCATCACCGGCGCCATCGTCGGCGTCGGGGCCGCACGCCGCGTCTCCGCGGTGCGTTGGGGACTGGCCGGCAACATCGTCATCGCCTGGATCGTGACCATGCCGGCCGCGGCACTGATTTCCGCTTCCGTTTACTGGCTGACATCGCTGTTCGGCTGACTCCCTGCCCCATCGGCCCCTCCCGGAACAAAAAACACACCGTGGCTGTTTGATCCGGGAGATCAACGGGCAAGCGGATCGCGGGAAATGGCACGTCAGGTTTTCTGGAAGGGTTATCTGAAGCTGTCGCTGGTGACGGCCTCCGTATCGCTGACACCTGCAACGACAGAAGGCAACAAATACCGCTTCCACGTTCTCAATCGCAAGACCGGCAATCGCGTCGAAAGCCGTTATGTCGACAGCGTCACCCACCGCCCCGTTGCGGCGAAAAACCAGGCGAAGGGTTTTCCCCGAGGCGAGGACGATTATGTGCTGCTCGAGGATGACGAGATCGATGCGGTGGCGCTCGAAAGTACCCGCACCATCGATATCAAGACCTTCGTGCCAAAAGGCTCCATAGACTGGATCTGGTACGACCGACCGCACTTTCTTCGCCCGGAAGACAAGATCGGCGCCGAAGCTTTCAGCGTCATTCGCGAGGCCATGACGGCAAACGGCGTTTTCGGCATTGCCCGGCTTGTGCTCTACCGGCGGGAACGGGCCGTGCTGCTGGAACCTTCCGGTAAGGGCATCATCCTGTGGACATTGCACTACGGCGAGGAGGTGCGCGAAAGCATTGACGCTCTCGACCCGAAGATGAAACTTGAAAAGCCGCTGCTGCAGGCCATGGAAAAACGCATTTCCAGCCAGATGACGGAGTGGAAACCAACGTTGGTTCAGGACCCGATCCAGAAAAAGATCAGGTCGCTGCTCAAGAGCAAAGGCAATGAAGCGCCCGCCTCAAACAAGAAGGGCGGCACCAAGGCCCGAACCGGCGGCAACGTCATCAACATCATGGACGCTTTGAAGAAAAGCATCGCGGCCGAAAAGAAGCGCTGAGACGCGGTCTTAGCGTGCCTTTTTCGGCAAAACCTCCGCGGCGGCAAAAAAGCCCTCCCAGGGATCTTTCCTCAATGCGGAAAGACGTACCCCGATATTGTTGACCGTGAAGTGGGCAGGACCGATATCGGCCGTGAGTTCGGACCATTCGAGGGGGACGGAGACCGCCGCACCCGGCCGCGCCCGTGTCGAATAAGGCGCCACCGCGGTATTGCCGCGACCGTTGCGCAGATAGTCGATGAAAATGCGGCCTTTGCGTTTTGCCTTGGTTGCGACCGAGAGGTACCTGTCCGGCTCGGCCTTCGACATCTCTGCGGCCATGGCTTTGGCAAATGCCTTGACTGCCGTCCAGCCCGCCTGCGGCTTCAGCGGGGCAACCACATGAAGCCCCTTGCCGCCTGATGTCTTGACGAAAGCTGCCAGACCCGCCGCTTCAAAACGTTGCTTCAGTTCGAGCGCCGCCTCTATCACATCCTCCCAGGAGACATCCTCGGCGGGATCGATATCCATGGTGATCATATCCGGCTTTTCCCAGCTCGCGGTGGTCGCTCCCCATGGGTGGATTTCAAGCGCCGCAGACTGCACGAGCGCCATCATGCCGTCAAAATCGGTGATGCGGATCAGTGGTTCGCCGGCCTTGTCCTTGGGATCCCTGATCTGTTCGATGGCCTTGTTGATGCCGCGCCAGGCGTGTTTCTGGAAAAACCGCTGCCCTTCTATACCCTCCGGGCAGCGCAGCAGCGCCAGCGGCCTGTTGACCACGAAGGGCGCCATCTGCTTCCAGACCTGGGCATAATAATCGGCAAGACCTTCCTTCGTCACGCCGTCATCCGGCCAGTAAAGGCGGTCCGGGTGAGTGAATTGGATGGCAGACTGCGGCGGTCTGGTGTCGTTCACGGCCTTCTCCTCGCGTTCGATTTCTTGAGCAGGCTTATCCTCGCGCAGTCCTCGGAATGATGCGTGCCGCAGATTGCCATCGCCCGACCACGCCCGGAATTCGACCTCCGCCACGAGGTCCGGTTTGACGTAGTGGAGGTCGCGACGTGCAAGCGCGGTCAGCTTTTCTCCGAAGGGGCTTTCCTTTTGCACGAGCGGCTTCAGGCGTCCGAGCAGCATCTCAGCCACCTCGCCGGTGTAACCCGTACCGACGCGGCCCACATGGCGCAGCTTGCCCTTTTCATACACGCCGAGGGCCAGTGAACCGATGGCATGATCCGAAGTGGAAGAAACCGTATAACCACCGATGACGAATTCCTGCCGCATCGAACATTTCGATTTCACCCAATCACCCTTGCGGCCGGAGACATATTTGCTGTCCTTGACCTTGGAGATCACCCCTTCGAGGCTGAGACGACAGGCGTGGTCAAGGACCAGCGCGCCGCTCTCCTCGAAATGTTCGCTGTAACGCAGCTGCGGATTGCCCGCCGGAAGGAGTTTTTCGAGGAGAGCCTTGCGTTCGGTGAGCGCTGCGCCGCGCAGGTCGGACCCATCGAGATACAGAAGATCGAAGGCGTAGAAGACGAAACGATCGCTGCGCCCTTCACTTAAATCCTGTTGCAGGGCTGAAAAGTCGGATGCGCCGCTGTCCCGTTCCACGACGATTTCACCGTCGATCAGGGCTGTTTCGGCGGGCAAGGCCTTTAACGCGCGGGCCACCGCATCCCCAAATTTCTCTGTCCAGTTCAGGCCACTACGGGTCAGAAGCTGGAGTTTGCCGTGGTCGAGCCGGACCTGCAGTCGGTATCCGTCGAACTTGATTTCGTGCAGCCAGCGATCGCCGCCAGGCGGTTTCGGCTTCAGCGTGGCAAGCGCCGGCGGCACGAAGGACGGAAGCGCCTGTTTACGCGCACCCCTGGGCAAGTCATGCGCCTGCTTCCGGCCTGAAGAGGATGCCGTGGCCTTTTTCGACACGGGTTTGGAATTCCACGTGTCCTTGGGTTTTGAAGCGACATCTTCAACGCTGCGACCGGTTTTCACCGATTCCGGCCGCTCTTCCAGAATATCGGCACCGCCGTCGTGCCGCGCCTCGTCATCATCGCCTTTGATCAGCAGCCAGTTTTCCCGCTTTTCGCCAGGCTTTCCGTGCATACGCACGAGATGCCAGCGGCCTCTCAGCTTCTCGCCTTCCAGCTCGAATTCGAGATGGCCTTTTCGATAGCCCTTTCTGGCGTCGCCGATCGGCCGCCAGACGCCGCGATCCCAAACGATGACGGTGCCGCCACCATATTGTCCCTTGGGGATGACACCCTCGAAATCGCCATAGCTGAGCGGATGGTCTTCCACGTGCACGGCAAGGCGCTTTTCTTCCGGATCAAGGCTTGGGCCTCGCGTGACCGCCCAGCTCTTCAGCACCCCATCCATTTCCAGACGAAAATCGTAATGCAGCCTGCGGGCATCATGTTTCTGGATGACGAAGCTCGAGCCTTCGACCTCGGCCTTCGTCCCTTTGGGCTCAGGGGTCTTGTCGAAGCTGCGTTTGGCGTTATAGGTCTGCAATCCCATGGATCAGCTCGCTTTCCGCGACGTCTTGCGGCCTGACGGCTTCGCTTTTTTTCCGGCGTCTTCCCTTGCACTGCGACGGAGCGCCTCCTTGAGATCAATCACATTGTCCTGTTTCTGCGGTGCCCGCTTGCGGATTTCCCGGCCCTCAATCTTGGCTTTCACCAGCTCCGCAAGGGCATCGTTGTAACGGTCGCTATAATCGGAGGGATCGAAGGTGCCGGCCCGCGTTTCGATGATATGACCGGCAAGTTCCAGCATTTCGTCATCGAACTCGATGTCCGGGATGGATTTGAAGACGGTGCTCTCTGCCCGAACCTCGTAACCGAAGTTCAGCGTGGTTGCGACGAGCGCCCTGCCGCTCGGCCGGATGAGGACCACGCGGTTGCGCCGGAACAGCACGGCCTCTCCGAGGGCAGCAACATTTTCGTCTTCCATCGCTCTGGCGAGAAGCGTCAGCGCCTCCTCGCCACCTTCCTGTGTGGGCGCTAGATAATAGGACCTGTCGAAATAAAGCTTGTCTATGTCGTCGCACTGGAGGAAATGCCGGATACGGATGACCTTGTCATTTTCCGGCATCAGCTTTGAGATTTCGTCACCCTCGATGACGATGTAATCGCCATTATCGCGTTCGTAGCCCTTGACCTGCTCGTCCCGTTCGACCGCCTCGCCGGTATCGCTATCCACATATTGCCGCTCCACGCGGTGACCCGTCTTGCGGTTGACGATGTTGAACGAGATTTTCTCCGACGAGGTCAGAGCGGAATAAAGACCGATTTCACAGTTCAGATCACCAAAGACCAGATGGCCTCTCCAGCTCGCCCTCCTGTTCATGACGCCCGCCCGTGATTGTCGTTACGCGACGAGCGGCCGCCATTCCGGTCTGCGGCAAGAATGCGCTCGATGGCAGGAACGTCCGCTTCCGCAAGAACCGGCACAGGGTCGGAGGCCATGGCTTCCAGCACTTCAGGGGAAAGGCCGCCATTGCGAATGACCCATTCCATGGCCTCCCTCGTCTGCCTTTCCGCCTTCAGCTGCGCGTAAAGGGCCAGTATCAGCCGGTCGCGTACATCGAAGGGTTTTGCATTCGTTTGTGAACGTCGTTCGTGCCTTTTCATGTCTGCTCCTCGAACAGCCAGCTGGCGCATGAATCATTGCCTCAGGCAATACCCTTGCCGCCGGTCACGCCGTAAACCTCACCATTGATAAAACTGCCGTCCTGCGATGCGAGCAGGACATAGACCGGCGCAAGCTCCACCGCCTGGCCGGGGCGGCCAAAATCGCTATCCTTGCCAAAATTGCGCACCTTTTCGGTGGGCTGGCCGCCGCTCGGTTGCAACGCCGTCCAGAACGGGCCCGGTGCGACAACGTTGGCGCGCACCCCCTTGTCTATCAGCTGCTTCGCGAGCGCTTTGGTGTAGGCCACGATGCCCGCTTTTGTGGTCGCATAATCCAAGAGGATGGCAGAAGGCTCGTAGGCCTGTATCGAGGCCGTGGTGATAACGGAAGCGCCTGGCTTGAGATGCGGAACGGCGGCCTGCGCAATCCAGTGAAGAGCATAGAGATTGGTCTTCATCGTGCGGTCGAAATCTTCGGTCGACAGTTCCTCGATACCCTCGCGATATTGCTGTCTTGCGGCATTGATTACCAGAATATCCAGGCCGTTGAGATCGCCAGCCGCTTTTTCGACCAGCTCGCGACACCAGCCTTCATCGGTAATGTCGCCGGGTAACGCCACCACCAGACGGCCTTCCGCCTCGATGAGCGCGACCACCTCCTCGGCGTCGGATTCCTCTTCAGGAAGGTAGGAGATCGCGACATCCGCTCCTTCTCGTGCGAAAGCGATTGCCACCGCACGGCCGATGCCGGAATCGCCGCCCGTTATCAGCGCCTTGCGACCGGCAAGTTTTCCCGAGCCCCTGTAGCTCTTCTCCCCATGGTCCGGAAGGGGCGTCATGTTGGTCACGAGACCCGGCATCTCCTGCTCCGGCGTCGAAAAAGGCGGGCGCGGATACTGGCTGCGCGGATCCTGGGGCTCGAGGCGGTCTGTCATTGCGGGCTCTCCCAATAAAAGGTGTCCATTCGTCGCGCGCGGCCCGGGAAAAGCTGATCCGACAGCTTTGTCCGAGCGGTTGTTCGGCGCCGGAAGTGGCACGGACAACACGGCGCGCCACACGCAATCCTAACGATCTGCGCAGGCTCTCGTTCCATGAAATCAGGCTGGGAGGATGAATGGCCGAGCGTGGATGGCCGACATGGAGATGGCCGACAGCGCGCCCCACGCGCTGCCGCGCCTTCCTCAAACAGTATATTTCTTCCGCGTGGTTGTACCCGCGGCCTGTGCCGGCGCCACATCCGGCTTGCCAAAGAGATAGCCCTGAGCCTGCGCGCATCCTTCATCGACGACCATGCGATATTGCGCATCGGTTTCGATTCCTTCCGCCGTTACCGGCAGATCGAGGCTGCGGCCAAGGCCGATAACCGCGCGCACGATGGCACGGGCATTGTCGTCATCGCTCATGGCGGCAATGAAGCTGCGATCGATCTTGATCTTGTCGAAAGGGAAGCTCTGCAGGTTGCTGAGCGAAGAATAACCCGTACCGAAATCATCCATGACAATGGCAACGCCAAGCGCTTTGAGCTGGGTCAGAATTGTCAGCGTCGCCTTTCGGTCTTTCAGCAGGGCAGCTTCGGTGATCTCCAGTTCCAGCCGGTTGGGCGAAAGGCCGGTCTGCATCAGGATGGTGCAGACGACATGGCCCAGATTGGCCAGGGAAAATTGCAGCGGCGACACATTGACCGCGATTTTCAGATGCGGCGCCCAGGTGTTCGCCTGACGGCAGGCCTCGCGCAGCACCCATTCGCCGAGCGAGATGATGATACCACTTTCCTCCGCGATCGGGATGAACACGTCCGGAGGCACCACGCCTCTTGTGGGATGCTGCCAGCGCACCAGCGCCTCATAACCGACGACCTCACCGCATTCGACGGAAAGGACCGGCTGGTAATTCAGCACGAGCTCATCACGATTGATTGCCAGCCTCAGATCCGTCTCGAGCTGGCGACGCTCGCGCGCCTCCTGATCCATCAGTGGGTCATAAAAGGCCAATATGCCACGGCCGCCCATCTTGGCCCGATAAAGCGCGAGATCGGCGGCATGCAGGATACTCTCGTCATCCATTCCGTCGCGCGGAAAGACGGCAATACCGATGCTGACACCGACGGCGGTCGGATCATTGGCGGCATTCATTTTCAGGGCGAACATGGCGAGGATCGTCTCGGCAAGCAGGCGCGCTTCTTCCGCCTTGGTATGCCGCGCGGTCAGAATGACGAACTCATCACCACCGAGCCGGGCGACCACATCGCCAGATCTCGCGCATTCATCGAGAATCGCCGCGACTTTCTTGAGAACCCTGTCGCCTTCGGCGTGGCCGAATATATCGTTGACCGCCTTGAAGCGGTCGAGATCGAGCGCCAGCAGCGCAAATTCGTCGCCCTCGCCGCAATGTTCGATCTGCTGGCGCAGCCGCGTCTGGAACATGGTGCGATTGGAAAGGCCGGTGAGCACATCGTGGCGGGCAAGATATTCGATCTCCCGCTGCGCCTCACGCTTCTCCGTTAGGTCGCGAATGGCCATGACCTCGCAGGGACGACCTCGGTATTCGATGGTGCGCACGGCGAGTTCGAACACCTGCGCGCGGTCGGCGCGCTCACGTATGGCCTCTACGGGCGCATTACGGGGTACATAGACGGGTTGCCCATCCGTGGCCCGGAAAAGTTCATCGGGATTCTTTCCGACCAGCGACGTTTCATCGCGCCCCAGCAGGCCTGCGAAACGCGTATTCAGCTCGACGATGCGGCCATCGCGCACGACCGCAAGGCCGTCCAGTGTCGCGTCGACGAGACCCTTGAGGTCGACGAGATACCGGTCCACGAGCGCCGCGGTCGCGGTTGCGGAAAGGATCAGGAATGTCACGCCGGAAACCGCGCCGATCATGATCAGCCGCCCGAGATTGTCGGGGTCTGGTCCGGAAATGGACGGGTCGGGCGAGAGAACGGTGGCCGACACGGCAGTGAAATGCAGCGCGCAGATTGCAAGGATCGACGCGGCGGCGGGAAAAACGATGCGCTTCCAGGAGCCGAGGCGGTGAAACAGCCAGGAGGACAGAAGAAAAAACGCCCAGGCGACGGCAAAACCGCCAAGAACAGCCCCCCAATCGTAGCTGACCGTGGCGGCGACATCTATTCCCGCCATTCCGACGAAATGCATGACGGCAACGGAGAGCGTCACCAGGGTGGCGGCGATGACCGGGCCGAAAATTGCCTGCGTGCGCGCGGTAAGCGCCAGCCAGAAGCCGAGTACGGCAAGAACCGCCGAAAGCGCGGTGAAGTAAAAATCGAAGCCGATGGGAACAGTGCCCTTATAGGCAAGCATGGCGACAAAATGGGTGGCCCAGACGCTGAGCCCCGCCGCGAAGGCGGCAACCAGGACCCAATAGGGCTTTCGGCTGGAGGGGCTTTCCTCAGCGCGCAACAAGAGGTGAAAAAAGGCGAGCATTCCCAGCAGACAGATCAATGCAGCAAGAAGCACGATCTCCCGATCGTGTTGGACGGCAACGCATTCCAGCACCGTGAACATGATGCACTCTCCCAGCCTCTGAAGAACCGCTCACGATGGCACTATGAAAGTGGTTTATTTATAAATCTCTAATGCAACTATTGATAATGGCCTCTTCTCGTCCAGAATCCTGAGTAGAGCCCGGGCCGGTGTGCCAGGCTGTAACGCTTTTGGCAAACCGACCCGACGGTAAAAAGGAAAACCCTTTATTTCCAGCTTTGATAATCCGCAGCGGCGCAGCCAAACGGAGCCCGGCCGTCAGAGAAGCGTTCTTGCAGGCGGGCGCAGCCCCACTCGTTGAGTGCCGCCGGCAGCATGTTGTTAATGTCCATGCCGGGGGAGTTGAATTGCGACGGAGCGCTTGTGACATACCACAGCCAGTAGCCCATGACCGCCACGATGATGAAGGCGAGAATGGCGACGAAAGTCCCGAGCCGGCGCAGGAGGCCGGGTCCCTTGTTCATCGACGCGGCCTGGGCGGCGGCAGCCTCCTGTGTCTCGTGCGCGACCATCGGGGCAAGCGATGCGAGAGCTTCCGCGCGCTCCTGTTCCGTCAGGTCGATCCGCTCCATCTGATCGTCAAGCAGGACAGGCAAGGCGCTGTTACCATGCAGGACTGCAAGCGCTACATCCTGTTTGCCGGTATTGCCGATGACAACGGGAATGCGACCCCGTTCCAGATGCGTGAAGGATTGCCGCTTGGTTTTATCGTCTCTGACCGTATCGGCATAGGTCACGAAAAGACGGCTGCGTTTTTCTGCAACGGCCGTCAGCGCCACTGGAATAACGGTCAAAGGGGCCGGGTTGCGTAGCCGCAGGCGGACCCGCAGCATGCGGACAAGTGTGAACAGCATGGCGAGACTGCCGAAACCAAGCAGAAAGACAAACACGCCGAGTGTGATGATACGGTTCCAGAGCATGTCCAGACCCAGCGAAATCGTTGCGAGTTCCGGGTTCTTCGCGGAGATGACCAGCCCGGTTTCGTAATCGCCGGAATGGAGATCGACGAACATGACCTCGACATCCTTCTTGTAGCTCACTCCCGCATGGTCGTAGGAAAGATCGGCCTTGCAGGTCGTGAAGATCGCCTTGCGTGTCTTGCAGCTGCCGCTGATATCGCCGTTTTCAATCTCCAGCGGATCCTGGCTGATCTTGTAGTCACGCACGACACCCGGGCCTTCGGCTACCAGCATGACAATCGTGATTACGAGAAGCACGGGAACGGAGAAATAATAGGCTGCCGGCACCGAAATGACGCCGCGTTTGAGGCTGAGTGGCCGAGACGGAAGTTTTATCTGTGCAAGGTTCATAGTCGTCAACGCATTCTTCGGGAGGTAGGTGAGCGGAGTTCGCGACTCTCGCCCGACGGAAGGAAAAGTTGCCGCACGGTCTAAACCGATGAAGTCCTTGAGAAAACCCCCTGAAATTACGGGATGGTGCGCGGCTATCTCCCGTCCCGGCGCCGTATGCCTGGTCAACGTGCGGGAGAAGACTCCGGCGCATGGGCCCAGTCACGCATAAAAACGGGCGGTAAAACCGCCCGTCACCTGGTTCGCAAACTATTCTTTGCCGTCAGTCCTTCGTGACCTTTTCAAGCCGGGTCGTCTGGCTGGGGTGGCCCACATAATCCTTGACGCGTGCATTCAGCACGATCGGCTCGAATCTCTCGAACATCGGCAGCACCGCCGGCTTCTGCGCGACGAACATTTCCTGCATCTGGGTGTAGATTTCCCCGCGCTTCTTGGGATCAGGCTCGAGTGACGCCTTTGCCGTGAGCGCGGTCAGTTCCGGAATATCCCAGGCCGAGCGCCAGACAAAATTGCCGGCGTTGTTGGCGGCAAGCGAGTTGTCCGGGTTGCTGGAGAACTGCTCCATCGAGCCCAGAACATTCGGCATGTAGGCTCCGGTCTGCGGGATGAGCAGATCAAAATCCCGCGCGCGGTGCGCGGCAATCACGTCCGAGCCGTTACCCTGCTGGATATTGACCTTGATACCAATCTGGCTGAGCGTTGCCTGAATGGCAGTGGCGAGGTCGATGCGCGGCGTCTGCGCGATCGTCTTCAGATTGAGCGTGAAACCGTTCTCGTAGCCGGCCTCCTTGAGGAGCGCTTTTCCCTTCTCCGCGTCGAGCTTCCAATCCGGGCTCGGAATGGCATATTCGAAGTTTTCCGGCACGGGCACCGTGCGCGCCCGGCCGTAGGGACCCATGATGGTTTTTTCCATGCCCTTGTAGTCGATGCCGTAGGCGATCGCTTCGCGGACCTTGGGGTTGGACAGGGGCTCCTTGCCGGCATTCATGGACAGGACGTAAAAACCGCCCGTCGGCACACGCTGGATCTGGAAACCGTCCTTGTTGTTGAAGGTCGCAAGATCCGCAGCCGTCAGCGCGCTGGCGATGTCGATATCGCCGCGCTCCAGCATCAGGCGTTCAACCTGGCTTTCCGGCACATGCCGCACGATGACGCGGCGCATTTTGGGGCTGCCGGCCACATAGTCCTTATTCGCCTCCAGAATGATGATCTCATTCGGCGACCAGCGGTTGAGGGTGAACGGGCCGGAGCCGGCCGAATTTGTTCTCAGCCATGCATTCCCCCAGTCATCATTGACCTCGTGGGACTTCAGTTCCTTACTGTCGACCACGCTGGCAATGACCATGGCGAGGCGATAGAGCAGCAATTCCGAAGTCGTTTCACCCGAAAGATCGACGCGAACCGTTATTTCATCCGGAGCACTTACCAGCTTGTCGATGTTGTCGGCATTGTAGCCCACGCGCTTGAGGTTCGCTGCGGCTGCCTGGTTCATCTTCAGAAGGCGGCTGAGCGAATAAACCACATCGGCCGAGGTCACCGGGTTACCGGAGGCGAAATTCGCCTCGCGAAGATGAAAGGTGATGCCTTTCTCATCCGTTTCCCAGCGCTCGGCGAGCTGCGGCGAAACCTTGCCGGAACCGTCCACCGAGATCAGGCGATCATAAAGATTGGCCATGATTTCGTTGGCTTTTGCCTCGGTGGCCTGATGGGGGTCGAGTGACAGCACCTGGGCCAGCGACGTGCCGATAACCAGCTGGTCGTTGGGGGTTTTGGCCGCGACGGGCGATCCCTGCACGAGCATAGCGCCAAGAACGGTGGTGAATGCGAGACGGATCATTGTTTTTTTCATACCTGCTCCTCCTACAGATCGGTAATTGATGTTCGGGAAAAGCCGCGACGCAGCGGGGCGTCGCGGGCCAAAACGGTCAAAGATGTTTGTTATCAAGTGCTTCGATCAAGGCTGCGATGTAGCCGTAGCAGAAGGCGAAAGCGACGCCGACGGGATCGCGTCCGGCAATCGTCGGCACATGGTCCGGCATGATAATGTAGCGATAACCGAGTTCGTGATAGAGTTTCAGCGAGCGCACCATGTCCATGTCCCCCTCATCGGGGAAAGTCTCCATGAAGGACAATTTCCCGCCGCTGATGTTGCGGAAGTGGACGTTGAAAATCTTGTCGCGGCTGCCGAACCAGCGGATGATGTCGTCGATCTCCTCGCGCGGATCATCAAGCATCTCGCCGATTGACCCCTGGCAGAAATTCAGGCCGTGATAGGGGCTCTCGCGCATCTGCACGAACTTCTTCAGCCCATCGACCGTTCCCAGCACACGGGTGACGCCCCTGTAGCCTGGCGGTGTATAGGGATCATGGGGGTGGCAGGCGAGACGCACCCTGTTGCTTTCGGCAACCGGCACGACCCGTTCAAGGAAGTAGTCGATGCGTTCCCAGTTCTCGTCTTCGGACAGAACGCCGGCGAGGCCCGGTGCGGCATCATGGTCCGCCTTGTCCCAGCGCCATGCCTCGTTGAGCGAACCGCCACGGCCGCGCTCCATCTCCGTGCGCGGAATGCCAATGAGGTTGAGATTGTATTTCGCGGCAGGAATTCCGGCCCTCGCGATATTTTCGATCATCGCGCAGACGGCATCGATCTGCCGGTCGCGATCCGGGCCGGCAAGCAGGATATCGGGATATGACGCCTGCTCGATGGGCCGGGACGGCAACGGCAGTTGCACCATATCGAGGACAAGGCCAAAGCTTTCGACCTTGTCACGGTGGCGCTCGAAATCCTCGAAAGTCCAGCTCGCGGGTGCTCCGGGCGGATCCGCGCTGATGTTTTTGACGCCGAGCTGCGCCCAGACCTTGTAATCCTCGTCATCGCGCGCAGCAACCTGGGTGCCGACATACATCGATTCTCTCCTCTCTCCATGCAAGTCATCATATGACATCGCATGAAATAAGATGAGTGTCGAGATGCTATTGCGCCTCCGAGAGCAGCCTGTATCGCCGCTGGCTTGCCAGCATGTGTTCACGCATGGCTTTTCGGGCCGCATCGGGATCCTGCTCGACGATAGCGCGCAGGATTGCCTCGTGCTCGGCCTGGACTTTGCGAAGATAATTCGCGTCGCCGGTTTCAGGCAGCGTTGGGAACTGCCCACGCGGTATCGAGCGTGAACCGAACTGGCGCAATGCCTCCAGATAGAAGCGGTTATTGGTTGCGGTCGCGATGGCCGAATGGAATTCGTAATCCGCATCGACGGTTGATTCGCCAGCGTCGATGGCACGGGCCATTTTCCGGTGCGCCGCCGAGATTGCCGCTTCCTGCTGGGCCGTCCGGCGATAGGCTGCGATCGCCGCCGCCTCCCCTTCCGTTGCCAGGCGGAACTCCAGCATTTCCAGCGTCTCGGCAATGGTGCCAACTTCAGACTGCGTCAGTTTCACGCCGGCCCATTCACTGTCGCTACTGACAAAAACCCCCTTGCCCTGGATAGGGACGACGTAACCGGCAGAACGCAAATCGGCAATCGCTTCGCGGACCACCGTCCGGCTCACGCCATAAGCGCGTTCCAATTGCGGCTCCGTGGGAAGCTGGTCGCCATTTTTCAGTTTTCCACTGCGAATTTCTGCGCTGAGATTATCGATGATCTGTTGCGCCCGCCTCTCCCGCGGCCTCGCTTTGTCGCCAATCATGCCAGTCTTCCCTCTTGCAGAATACGAATCCCTTCGTTCCTCATATGATGACGTGGCGGCACGTCATATGTTTTCATGTTAACTCAGGGAGGGGTTGGGATGAAGTACCATCAAGAGTTTTTACAAAAGAGAATTGCGCGTCTGCGGCGAGCAGCGGGCAAAGGGCCGGCCCCTGACGGATTTCTCTCAAGGAAGTGCGGCCAGCAATGACGGAGATTTCACTGCGCGGGCTTGGGCATCGTTTTCTGCAACTGATCGTCAGCCTCTTCATCCTGCTCTGCATCACCTTCATCATAGGCCGTGTGATGCCGACCGATCCGGTCGGAGCAATCGTCGGCGAGCTTGCCGATCCAAAGGCCTATGAGGCCATGAGGGCGCGGCTTGGCCTTGATCTGCCACTTTATCAGCAGTTCTTCATTTACTTGCGTGGTCTGCTGCATGGGGATTTCGGTATCGCGATCCTGACGGGCAATCCCGTGACGCGCGATCTGGCGCAGGCCTTCCCCGCAACCTTCGAACTTGCGACGCTGGCGATCATCATCTCGACGATCATCGGCGTTCCCCTCGGTCTTGCCGCAGCCCTGTTTCGCGATACGTTCATCGACAAGTTCGCGCGTGTCTTTGCGCTGGTTGGACATTCGATACCTGTCTTCTGGTTCGGCATTGTCGGGCTCGTCATTTTTTATGCCAGTCTCAATCTTGTCGGAGGGCCCGGCCGGGTGGACGTGTTCTACGAGGGTCTTGTGGAACCCAGAACCGGCCTGATGCTGGTCGACAGCCTGCTTGCGGGCGAGACGGAAATCTTCTGGAACGCGCTCGGACACATCATCCTGCCGGCCGTAATCCTTGCCTATATGGCCATGGCCTATATCACCCGCATGACGAGGGCTTTCACCCTCGAACAGCTGAGCCAGGACTATGTGATCGCGGCGCGGGCAAAAGGTGTCAGTCCCGCACGCACGATAACACGCCATGTACTGCCCAATATCGCCGTGCAGCTCATAACTGTACTGGCAATTTCCTACGGCAATCTGCTGGAAGGCGCCGTGGTGACCGAGATCGTCTTTTCCTGGCCGGGCATCGGCCAATATATGACCAATGCGCTGCTCATCGGCGACATGAATGCGATCCTCGCCGCCACGATCGTCATCGGCTTCATATTCATGTTGCTCAACTTCCTCGCCGATCTGGCCTACACCACGCTTGATCCCCGCACACGGGAGGCCGCACGATGACCGATATCGCGCAAAACAATACCGTTGATCGCCCCGGCGCCCTCTCGCGCCTGTCGACCACAACCGTGCGGACACTTAGGAAGCTCGCAGATGAGCCACTTGGGATGTTCGGCTTCGCCATTCTGGCGGTTCTGGTTCTGGTCGCCATTTTCGCTCCGCTCATTGCGCCTTACGATCCTGCCCGCCAGGCGCTCGAAAACGCGCTTCAGCCGCCAAGCTGGGCGCACCTGGCCGGAACCGACGAATTTGGCCGCGATATTTTCAGCCGGCTCGTCTACGGCACCCGCATCACCATCCAGACCGTCCTGTCGGTCTCGGTCATCGTTGGTCCGATCGGCCTTGCGATTGGCGTCATGGCGGGTTTCTTCGGCGGGCGCACCGATGCCATCTTAATGCGCGCGACCGATATCGTCCTCTCCTTCCCCTCGCTCGTGCTCGCACTTGCCTTTGCGGCAGCGATGGGAGCCGGTCTCGGAACAGCGATCATCGCGATCTCGCTGACGGCGTGGCCACCGATTGCGCGTCTCGCCCGCGCGGAAGCACTGGTGGTGCGAAACACCGATTATGTGGCCGCCGCCCGCCTCTACGGTGCCTCGCCGCTGCGCATCCTGTTTCTCTATATCGCGCCGATGTGCATTCCCTCGGTCATCGTTCGCCTCACGCTGAACATGGCGGGCATCATCCTGACGGCTGCTTCGCTCGGCTTTCTCGGCCTTGGGGCGCAGCCGCCGCTGCCTGAATGGGGTGCGATGATCTCCAGCGGCCGCAAATTCATGCTCGATTACTGGTGGGTCGCCGTCATGCCCGGCATTGCCATCCTGCTGACGAGCCTTGCCTTCAACATCGCCGGCGATACGCTGCGCGACCTTCTGGATCCGCGTCATGCCCGTTCCTGACAGCACTCCCATACTCTCGGTACGCGACCTCAATGTCCGTTTTGGGCGCAATGCCATTTCCGCCGTTTCCAACGTCAATTTCGACGTCGGCCGCGAAAGGGTCGGTATCGTCGGTGAATCCGGTTCCGGCAAATCCACCACCGGCCGGGCCGCCATGCGCCTTTTGCCAAAGAGCGCGACAGTGACGGCGGAGAAAATGGATTTTCTCGGCGAACCGCTGCTCACAAAAACCGAACGGCAGATGGGCGCGATCCGTGGCAGCGAGATGGCGCTGATCATGCAGGACCCGCGTTATTCGCTGAACCCGGTGCTACCCATCGGCAAACAGGTGGCGGAAGCCGCCGAACTGCATCTGGCGCTTACCGGCCAGGCGGCAAGGGCTGCGGCGCGCGACATGCTGCTGCGCGTACGCATCAACGATCCCGACCGCGTCATGGCGCTTTATCCACACCAGATATCGGGTGGCATGGGGCAGCGGGTGATGATCGCCATGATGCTGCTCGCCAAGCCGAAGCTTGTCATCGCCGACGAACCGACCTCGGCCCTCGATGTCAGCGTGCGCAAGGATGTACTTCTGCTTCTGGACGAGATGGTGCGCGAGAACAATTCCGGCCTGATCCTCATCAGCCACGACATCCGCATGGTGGCGGCGTTCTGCGAACGCGTGCTGGTCATGTATGGCGGGCGCGTCGTGGAAACGCTGACGAAGCTTGAAGATGCGCGGCATCCCTATACGCGCGGCCTGATCGCGGCCATGCCCGATCCCCGCAATCCGGTCAGGCGCCTCAAGGTGTTGGATCGTCAGGCAATCGATGCGGAGGTGATGCGATGATCACGGTAGACAAGCTCGACGTCGTCTACGGCGCCAAGGAAAAACGTAACCACGTCGTACGCGGCGTCAGCCTTACGGTCAACAAAGGCGAAACCCTCGGAATTGTCGGCGAAAGCGGCTGCGGCAAATCGACCTTGCTGCGCTCGCTGGCAGGTCTGGAGGGTGGCTGGACCGGCTCGATAAGCTTTAATGGAAAACCGGTCGGCAAGACCCGCAGCCGCGACGAACTGAAACTGGCCCAGATAGTGTTTCAGGATCCCTACGGTTCGCTGCATCCTCGCCACCGCATCGGTCGGGCTCTGGCCGAGCCCATCCGCGCCATGGGGCTTGGCGACGGCTGGTCGAAGGTTCCCGCCGCCCTGCAACAGGTTGGCCTGCCTGCGCATTTTGCCGAGCGGTTCCCGCATGAACTTTCCGGCGGTCAGCGCCAGCGCGTGGCAATCGCCCGCGCGCTGATCCTCGAACCACCGATCCTGCTGCTCGATGAACCGACATCCGCGCTCGACGTTTCCATCCAGGCCGAAATCCTCAACCTTATTGCCGACCAGCGCGAAGTACGCGATCTGACCTTTGTTCTCGTCAGCCATGATCTGGCTGTCATCGCCCATATGTGCGACCGCGTGCTGGTGATGCAGAACGGCGTTTTTGTGGATGAGCTGACCAAGGCCGACCTTGAAGCAGGCGTTACCCATGCCGCCTATTCAGGCGAGCTGTTCGAAAGCAGCTTTCTTTGAAATCCCTCTCGAGGGGAGGCAGAATGACCTCAGCGTTTGCAATCCCACAGTCAAACATCCTGAAGAGACCGTTTTTTATTCGCGCTCCCCTGAAGAACAACATAGATGGGCTAATCGGCTTCGTCCCCCTTCCCATTTGCAGGCAGCCAGGGGCTGCACCACACTGCCGATGATAAAAGTAGCCTGTCGGAACAGGCACAACCATCATGCAGAGGAGCGCAGCCATGAAACACTATGCCGGCCTCGATGTCTCGGTCAAAGAAACGAGCGTCTGTATCGTCGATGAAAGCGGGAAACTATGCCGCGAGCGGAAGGTGGTATCTCATCCGGAGGACCTTATCGCGATCCTCAGCGATCCCTCGTTCAGCTTGGAAAGGGTAGGCGTTGAGGCGGGCCCCTTGTCCCAATGGCTGTTTGAAGGACTGGCAAGAGCGGGCTTGCCTATCTTGTGCATCGAGACGCGGCACACCAAAGCTTTCCTGGATGCCCTCCAACAGAATAAAAGCGACAGGAACGATGCACGTGGCATCGCCCACATGATGCGGGTCGGCCTGTTCAAGGACGTGCATGTGAAGACGCTCACCAGCCAGAAGCGTCGCGCCTTGCTAACGGCCCGATCGCTGCTGCAGGAAAAGGCGATCGACCTGGAGAACGAGATGCGTGGGCTGCTGCGCAACTTCGGACCGAAGGTTGGCCATGCCTCGGGCGGCACATTCGAGAGAAGAATACTCGAACTTGTCGAACATGACGTTGCGCTTGCGGAAATCATGGAGCCATTGCTCGCCGGACGGCGCAAGTTGCGAGAAGGTCTTGCCAAACTGGAGAAGAGGGTTCTGGCCGAGGCGAAACAGGACGACGTTTGCAGGCGGCTAATGACGGTGCCTGGCGTTGGGCCGATCGTCTCGCTCGCTTATGTCTCGACGATCGATATTCCCAGGTTTCGTCATTCCCGATCGGTCGGAGCGATATTGGGCCTCACCCCTGTCCTGAAACAGTCAGGCGAAATGAGCCGAGTCGGCCACGTTTCGCTGCGCGGGGACGCCATGATGCGGCGACTGCTGTATGAGGCCGCCCAGTCGATGATGACACGCGTGGTGAAATGGTGCTGGCTGAAGGCATGGGCCATGAACATTGCCAAGCGCCATGGCAGCAAGAAGGCCAAAGTGGCACTAGCCCGCCGTCTCGCGGTCGTCATGCACCGCATGTGGGTTGATGGCACCGAGTTTCGCTGGACGAGGGAGGACACCGTCTCAACGGTCGCGGCATGACGATCGGCTATAGAGACGAGAGAGACATTCGAATCCAAGGTTCCGTGTAGCAGCGGAAAACGTCCTTCGCGGACGATGGTGATGTGAGTTCGCGGCGTCGCTTATACCGATGATCCGTCATCAGGATGCAGCATAGATTGGACCACTTCATCTACTGGAACCCATCATGGGAGGGCTGAGTGCCGATCCCGGAGAGAAGCGCGGGCCGCGAAAAGACGTTGAACGCTGCATCAGCCGGACGCAGATAACACCTGCTCCTGTCGAGCAACACTTTCGGCTGAAAAGCGCCGAAAGCGGCCGTTGAGACCATACTTACTCGCAGTTGTTTCTCAGCGGCTAAGGGTAGCGCGATGAGCTGGAACGAGATTTCCAGAACAGCAATCACTTCACGTCAACGACTTGGCCTGCTTTGCTCGCTCAGCACGTCCGCGCGAGGCGGTGCGCCGAACATGACTGCATATTCGCGGCTGAACTGCGAAGCACTTTCATAGCCAACCGCAAAGGCAACGCTTGAGACTGTCCGCGCATCAAGAAGGAGCCTGCGCGCCTCGTGAAGCCGGACCATCTTATGGTAGGCGCCGGGGCTGAGATTGGTCACCGATTTGAAGCGCCGGTGAAATGTCGTTACTCCCATACCCGCAAT
>NZ_QLNF01000019.1:20411-42223 GCF_003261015.1 Agrobacterium sp. MS2
GGCCTTGATCCAGTCGATGGCACGCTGAACCTGCACAGTCTGGCCGCCTACACGCAGCGCATCTCGCAGAAGATGGCCCTGCGGACCCTGGCCTATGCGATATAGCAGTTCCCGGGTGTAGAGAGGGGCCAGATTAGCTGCATCTGCTGGCGTGTCCATCAAAGCGGTCAGACGCGTCAGGACATCGACAGTCGCTCCTGACACGGAGCCCACGGCGAAGGCGGGGTCCGCTTCCACCGATAACGCGGGAAGCATCTCGAGGGCGCCTTCGCGGGCGAGGTCTGGTGACAGCCTGATCTCGATCCCAAGAAAGGGCTTTTCATTCGACGCCTGCGAAACCCGTGCATTCACTGGGACGTCCACCGACAGGATGAGAAAGTGCGCTGCGCCATAGTTGAGCGTTTTGCGGCCAATAGAGAGCTGCTTTTCTCCCTGAAGCACGAAATAGATCATCGGCTCATACATCAGCGCCTCGTAGGCGGTCGTTCGCTCGGCCCTGCGAAGAGCGAGGTTCGGGATGAGGTTCGGGAGTACGGCGTGCTTGCTTAGCCGGTCAGTCAAATTGCGCAGTTCTGGTAGGCTCATAGCGATGACTAATGACGGAAGATGAATAACAACGGCAGAATTGGCAGGATCGGGCAAGACGATGGCAGGATCTGGCTCATGGATGCTTCCACATGCCCCCACATCCGTCGGTGTTACCACTGAAGGAGATGAACACCATGACCCATGTTGTTGAAACCCCCGCTTCGGACGAAACACGACAAATTCTCAAAGGAATTGCCGCACAGATCGGCTACCCGATCCGTGCACCTCTGCTCAAGAGCCCAGAGGACTATGGTCTCAAGTATGACAGGGTTTCCTTTCTCTCGCTTGACGGAGTGCCGCTTGAGGCCTGGTTCATCCCATGCGAGGGATCAGACAAACTCGTCATCGCCAATCACCCCCTTTGGTTCAACCGCTATGGTCTGCCTGCCCACCTCGAACCTTGGAAATCGATCGGCGGCCCTCTCAACGCATTCGAGGTGAATTACGTCCCGGACTACAAGATCCTGCACGACGAAGGATATAATGTGCTCGCCTATGACATGCGCAATCTCGGACAGAGCGGCAGCGCCAATGGTGGCATCAGCAGCGGAGGCCGCCTCGAAGCGCGAGATGTTCTGGGATCGATCCAGTATGCCCGAACGAATCCACGGCTCAAGGGTATGACCATTGGGTTGTTCAGTCGCTGCCAGGGTTGCAATGCAACGATCTACGCCATGGCAGAGTCTCCAGATACGTTTGGGGGAATTCGCTGCATGGTGGCGCCACAGCCTCTGTCCGTGCGAGTGGCGATTGAACAGCTTCTGGCAGCGATGGGACTGGATGAACACGTTGACATCGTGGAGCAGGAGCTGATGACGATCAACAGCTTCAGGCTGGACGAGATGTCTCCTATTCCGTTTGCAAGACACGTCCGGATTCCCACGCTTCTCTATCAGGTGAAGGACGACGCGTTGACAAGGCCGGACGACATCCAGGGCATGTTCGACAACATCCCCATTCCGGAGAAGGAACTGATTTGGATTGAGGGCACCTCATCACGCTGGGACGGCTACCTGTATTTCCAGCGGAAGCCTGAACGCATGATCGCATGGTTCAATCAGTACATGCATTAAGCGACGTCAGAGGTCTGGTATGCTCCAGCCATGACCCTGATTGCAAACGGCGCCAAAATAGCCTATCCGCATATATACAGTTACACTGTATATATGCGGAGCCTTGGAGGTCGACCATGTCTGATGAGAACAAGGAAGTGGTTCGCCGCTTCAACATCGAAGTGATCCAAAATGGAAGCGAGGTGGCATTTCACGCCCTGATGTCTCCCGACTTCATAAATCACGCCGCCTCCCCGGGCATGCCGCAGGGTCCTGAAAGCATGTGGAACACGTTCGAGAAGGTGTTGCGTCCCGCGTTGTCGAACCTGAAGGTCGTGATCCACGACCAGATTGCCGAGGCAGACAAGGTCACCACCCGCAAGACCATTAGCGGAATTCACTCTGGCACTCTGCTCGGCGTTCCGGCGACGGGACGAGAGCTGACAATCAGCGTCATCGACATCGTGCGCATTGAAGGCGGCAGATATGCGGAGCATTGGGGCTTGAACACGCTGTCGAACGTGATCGCCCCCCTGACCAGGGGGTGATCGGTCCCGTTAGCACAGCCGTTCGATGATACGGATGGCCGCGTCGAGAGTTTGCCTGTCCTCTTCGGTTAGGCGCTCCTCGATCCGCTCGGCGATCTGCGCGGTTCGCGCTTGGCGGGCGCGGGATAAGCTCGCGCGCCCCTCCTCAGTGAGGAAAAGAAGTTCGCTGCGCCGGTCCGCCGGGTTGGGCATCTTGCCGATCAGCTTCTCTGTTTCCAACTGACCGACAACCAGCCGCATGCTTTGGTGGCGGACGTTGCGAAGGTCGGCCAGTTGCGCAACGCTCAGTGGCCCCTCCCGATCCAAGAGCGAAAGTGTTTCAGACTGCGAGGTTGTCGGTGTCTGTGCCCCGGATCTTATGCCGCGAATGAAGCTGCCGAGCGTGTGACGGAGAGTTTCGGCAAGCACATGCGCATCTCCCGAATCATCAACGTTCGATTTCTTCATTTTCATTTTGTTGATCCGACTTCTAGAGAGAGACTCCGCAACCCTTCCGCGACGCGCGTGATGATTGCCTGAAACAGGCACTATAGGGATTGGCGGCCCCTGAGAAGGGAAGTAGACCGATTGATTTCAGGTCAAGACGCACTCACCTGCAATGCCCAACATGAATGCGCAAAGCTGCGCCATCGAAATCGACCGCCAATGACGGGTTTGGGCCGACTGCGGACGAACCCCTGCTTTCTTGGCTAGCGGCTAAAGGGGATAGAGCTTGACCTCAGCCCGCCGATTAGAGAAGTGACACTAGCTTAGTGATGCGAACACTTAAGTTGCCACGAAATCGCATGCCTCCGAATGGATACCACATTACGATGTGAGCCAGCGCCCGTAGTCAAATGCATTTCATCGGGCGTGAACGTCAGCGTCAACGTGGATCGTCCGAAATTTAGCTATTCGCGCCAATGCTTCGCAACCCATTCTACAGGGCGCATGAAATGACGAAGAAATTGAAAGGGGCGCTTTCGGCGAAAACCGTAATCGACGAATGCTTTTAGATGCTGTCGGAGAGTAATGCCCTGTCGACCTGACCATCCGCCACGGATAGCATCCTCAGGCAGGATTTCTCCGGGAAAAATGACAATCTTTGCGCCCGCCGGGAGTCGGGCGGGAAAAAAGAGGTTGAGTGGGAAGGGCAGCAAACACTGAAAACGGAAATGACGGATCCATTTTCCCGGAAAAAATTTGATCCCGCCCGGCGCTTCACGCGTGACAAATCGCTGTTCATATCCATATTTCTCGGCTACACCCGCGGGATCAGCGGCAAACTTGGTCTGAATGGGAACGAGCTTGCCAATCGGAAAACGATAAACGGATGTCTGCCCCAGGCGCTCGAACGGCTTTGCCGCATTTCGTGCCAAGATCACGTCTTCGGGATTCCCGAATGTGAAGAATCCGTCCAAAGAGTCCGTTACAACCAGATCTAGATCCAAAAAGAGCACGACCCCCGATAGCGATCCCAGCTTTGGTCCCCAAAGGCGTGACTTGGGCCATATACCGCGCCTTGTTTCTGGAATTTCGTAGTCGATAACAGGAAGATCTTCACACAGGACTTCGGAGCGGATTCCCTCGCGACTGTCAGTAAAGCAGGTGAATGTAAACGGTGGCGTTATGTTTCTCTCCACCATGGCGTAAAGCCGGTTGATATAAGGCGCACCGTATTTCGTACCCCAATTTATACAAATAATCTGCTTTATCACGTCACTCAGTCCAGAAAGCGCCCCGGCCAAAAACCAGAGAAAGGGTATTGTAGTACGGGTCGGTCTATGACCGAGTTCATGGGTCAAGCTACGCCGAATTTTTCGCCATGTCGACCAACGATTGGGTCGGAGAAGCTCCAGATTATCCGGGGCAAGCAGGCCAATCCGAGTTCAGCCGATTGCCGTTTTCGTCCGAAAACAGATGAATGCCGTCCAAAGCCGGGGATATCCTTATCTCCTCGCCGACCGCCTGGCCTATGCGTTCGCGGAAAACGCCGAGCACCCGCGAACCACCCAGGGTCATGGTGACCTGCGTTTCCGATCCCAGCGGTTCGACGAGCAGGATCTCGGCCGGTACGCCCGAGGGATCAAGGGCGAGGTTCTCGGGCCGGATGCCATAAGTCGCCCCTTTTCCCGCAAGAGCGGCGGCAGCGGCCGGCAATGGCAAGACCACACCGCCGGTTTCAAAACCGGCTTGCGATATCACGCCGGGCAGAAAATTCATGGAAGGTGAGCCTATGAAGCCGGCAACGAACTGGTTTGCCGGACGGTCGTAAAGTTCGAGCGGCGTGCCGACCTGCTCGACACGGCCGCCGTTCAGCACAACGACCCTGTCAGCCATCGTCATCGCCTCCACCTGGTCATGCGTCACATAGATCGTGGTGGTCCTGAGTTTCTGATGCAAAGCCTTGATCTCGCCACGCATCACGACGCGCAGTTTGGCATCAAGGTTTGAGAGGGGTTCGTCGAACAGGAACACCTGCGGATTGCGAACGATGGCGCGGCCCATTGCAACGCGCTGGCGCTGACCGCCGGAGAGCTGGCGAGGATAACGGTCGAGCAATGCGGTAAGACCGAGGATCTCCGCCGCCCAGTTTACCTTCTCGGCAATTTCCTGTTTGCTTGAGCCGCGATGCTCCAGCGAAAAGCCCATATTGGTTGCGACCGTCATATGCGGATAAAGCGCGTATGACTGGAACACCATGGCGATGTCGCGGTCCTTGGGATCGAGATCGTTGACGATCCGCTCGCCGATCTTGAGTTCGCCACCCGTGATCGTTTCGAGACCGGCGACCATCCGCAGCAGGGTCGACTTGCCGCAGCCGGAGGGTCCGACGAGGACGACAAATTCGCCATCCCTGATATCGAGATCGACGCCGTGAATGGTTTTTACCGCGCCATAGCTTTTGCGGATGTCGGACAGAATTACGTTAGCCATCGATTAAATCCGGTTCTTCAGCCCTTGAGGCCGGTATGGGCGAGGCCTTCGACGAACTGCTTCTGGGCAATCACGAAGACGATGAGCACGGGCAGCGCCGTCAGCGTCGCTGCGGCAAGCTGGATATTCCACATCGGTCCGCCATAGGCGTCGGTATATTGGGTCAGCGCCTGTGGCAGCGTGAACATCTCTGTGCTGGAGAGAAAGACGATGGGCTCAAGGAACAGGTTCCAGGAGTGCAGGAAGGTAAAGATCGCAACCGAGGCCATCGCCGGTTTTGCCAGCGGCAGCGCGATCTTGCGGAATATCTTGAAGCGCCCGAGACCATCGACGCGCGCCGCCTCTTCAAGCTCGGCGGGCAGCGTCACGAAGAACTGCCGCATGACGAAAGTGGCAAAAACACTGGGCGCACCGAAGATCGGCACAAGAATGAGTGGCCAGTGTGTGTTGACCATGCCCGCCTTCAGAAACATCTGAAACAGCGGTACGATCGTGACTTCCGACGGAATGAGCAGGCCAAGCAGCACGACCATGAAAATGAGATTCGCGCCCGGAAACCGGATCCGCGCAAAAGCATAGCCTGCCATGGACGATATGATCATCGTCCCTGCCGTCACCACAGCGGCAATATAGGCGGAATTCCAGTATTGCCGCACGAAAGGCTGCAACTCGAAGACCTTGGAATAGCTCGTCCAGTCCTGGTTTTGCGGGAAGAATTGCGGCGGGAAGGCGAAGATATCACTGATCGGCTTGATCGATGACGTCACCATCCACCAGGTCGGAAAGACGAACGGGATCAGGAGCACGCACAACACCCCGTAAAGAGCGACCTGCATGCGTGGGGAAAGGTCAGCTTTCATAAAAGACGATCCTCTTGCGCATCTGCCACTGGGCGAAGGTCAGTACGGCGACGATCACAAACAGCAGGATGGACAGCGTCGAGCCGTAGCCGAAGAAATGAAACTGGAAGGCCTGCTGATAGAGGTAATAGACCAGCACCGTGGTCGAGAGACCCGGCCCCCCCTGGGTCAGAACTGCGATCTGCGCAAAAACCTGCAGCGAGCCAACAATCGTAATGATCGAGGTTAACAGGATCGTCGGGCTGATCAGCGGCAGGGTAATGCGACGAAACTGCTTGAAGGCGGGCGCACCGTCGATGCGGCCCGCCTCGTAGAGTTCTTTCGGCACACCCTGAAGTGCTGCCAGAAACAGGATCATGTTAAGCCCGACATTCTTGAAGACCTGCACGACGACGACTGAAATCATCGCGGTCGTTTCCTCGCGCAGCCAGTTGGGGCCTTCGATGCCGGCCATCAGCAACATGCCGTTGATGCCGCCATTTTTCTGCAACAGGAACCCCCAGACGATCGTCCAGGCAACCAGCGAAACGACAACCGGCGAGAAGAACAGCGTCCTGAATATCGCAATGCCAGCCAGTTTCTGGTTCAGCAATACGGCCAGAAGCAACGCCAGTGACAGGTTGAACACGACGAGCCCGGCCGAAAAAATCGCCGTCGCGCCAAGGACGTCGCGAAGATTGTCGTCCTCGACCAACATCCGGTAGTTCTGCGCACCCGTATAGGTGAAGGTGTTGGCAAGCACATTCCATTCATGCAGCGAATACCAGAACACCAGCCCGAGCGGGATCAGAACAAAGATGACGATGCCGATCAGCTGCGGGGCGATGAACAGGAATCCCGCAAGGCTGTCGCGCCGCGCGATGGTCCAGAACGCCGGGGCCGGACGATCCTGAGTACGGGCAATATCCTGCGCGACAGCCATGGTTTTCTCCTCAGCGCTTCAAGAGCGGCCCGATCTGGCCGCAGATTTTCTGAAGCGCACCGGCCACATCGGCCTGCGGCCGCCAGACGGCGTCGAGGTTCGAACGCACGATCTGCTGGATCTGGGCAAACCCGGTGTGGCCGGGCATGACCTTGCCGGTCGAGATGCCGGAGATGACAACCTTTTCGATCTGCTCCTCGCTGAGCAGCGGGTTCGTCTTTTTCAGCACCTGCGCATTCAGCAAAGACTTGCGCGCCGAAGGGAAGAACTGGCTGAGTTTGGCGGAATTTTCCGGATTGGTCATGTAAGCCACGAATTGCGCCGCGGTCTCGGCATTCTTGCCTGATTGCATGACGCCTATACCCGCCTGGCCGATCAGCGCATAATCGCCGGCAGGGCCCTTCGGAAGAGGCACGAGGTCCCAGCCAAATGGCTTGTCCTTCGGCAGAAGCGAGGCGCGGCTGATCTGCGTAATCGTCATCGCCGCATTGCCAGCAAAGAAATCGACCGTCTCGCCGGGGCCCGGAATGGCCTTCTTGTCGAAGATGGCGTCGTGGATGAACGAAATGGCATCCGCCATCGGCTTTTCCGCCATGGTGCAGGTGGCGCCGTCAGCGCTCCAGGGTGAAGCCCCCCAGCCATTCCAGACGGAGGTGAGGTATTGCCAGCTCTGGTAATTGAAATCGCGGACGACAAGCCCGCCCTTTCCGGTCTTGGCGACAGCCGACGCGGTTGCGATGGCGTTGTCCCACGTCCATTCGCCGGCAGCGATCATGTCGGCAGGGGGCTTGGCACCGGCAGCCTTGATAAGATCGTTATTGACGAAGACGGCGAAGGGCGAGGTCGAAAACGGATAGGCGTAAAGCGTACCGTCCTGCGACCAGCGTTCCGTGGCGCCGGCACCGACCTCCTCAAGATTATATCCCGGCGCAGCCTTCAGTGTGTCCGTCAGCGGGTAGAGCGCCCCGGACTTGACGAAATCATAAGCCGACGTCTCGAAAATCCAGGCCATGTCAGGTGCGTTGCCGCCCGCGATCTGTGTGGTGAGTGCAGTCGTGTAGGTATCGAAAGGCAGGGACTCATAAGTCACGCTGACATTTGGATGATCCTTCTTGAAACCGGCTGCGATCTCGTTGAAGAGCTTGAGATGCGCCTCGTTGGCGCTCCAGATCGTCATGCGCAGATTAACCGCATCCTGCGCAACCGCTCCGCCCGCAAACGCAAACGAGCCAATCAGGGCAAGCGCACAGGCCGTGGATTTCAGTTTAAAATGATTGTTCATTCCCGGTCCTCCTCCAAAGATGGGTTCGATCAGACGGCAAACCGCCGTCCTAATAGGCCGCGATATCAGGCCAGCGTATTTCGATGCCCTGACGGGTCAGCTGCGTCTGGAAGGCTTCCAGGCGGTCATCGTCTTCCTGCACCTGATGTGGCGTGAGGCCATTTTCCAGGCAGTGCGCCGCAAGCATCCCGGCCACTTCGCCGATGTTCCATTCGACCGGATGCAGGCGGTAGCAACCATTGGTAATATGCGTCGTGCCGATGTTCTTGCCGGCCGGGATCAGGTTTCTCACCCGCTGCGGGATCAGCGCACCGAGCGGTATTTCAAACGGGCAGGATGGCACGTCGATATAGTTGTCGCCGCCGGTGGATGGATGCAGGTCGATGCGGTACATGCCGATACCGATGCTGTCGCGATAGCGGACCGCGCCTCTTTCGCCGCGAACCGTATAGGAAAGATCCTGCTCGACGATGCGCGTCACCGGCTTGATGCGGCGGCTTTCGCGAATGTAGGGCCCCATGGCAAGCCCATGGTCGGTGCCGGTGATATCGCCACGCAGCCGAAGCCCGCGGAACCCCTGCCCGCCATCAAGGCGCGGTGCTTCCGTCTGCAGCCAGTAAAAGACCGAATAGGAAAGATCTGCCGCCGCCTTCAGGTGGCGCGCCTTTTCTTCCTCGGTCACATCGATGATCGTGCCATCCATGTAATCGATCATCGGCCAATTCACGAGGCAGATATCCGATTGGTAGAACCCGGGCGCAAAGTTCGTCCGTGCCGCGATGCGCCGGAAAATCCAGAGATTCTCATCACCGCCGCCCTTTCGCTGGTCGGCATCGACCAGCAGCGGGTTATCATCGGGATTTGGCGTGAAGGAGCGGGTGGTATGCTCCAGCGTGCGCGGATGCGGCGCGGTGAAGCCGAGGAGCGGACCACCCCAGAAATGCGGCTGATAAGAGCGCCAATAGTCGTAGTTCTCAGGCTTGTCGATCGTCTGGTCGCCATCGACATGGTCAATGGCAAAGCAGATTGAGACAGCCTGCACATTGTCCGGTTGAGCTTGCCCTGGCGCGCTCGGTTCCCCCGTGTCAGACTGCGCCTCAAAACCCTTGGCATATTCCGTGCCGGTCATCGGCAGCAGATCGCCAAGTTCGGTGGCGTCGAGTACGTAATCGGCGGATATGACGATTTCAGCGCCGCTATCGCGATGGCGGAGGGTCACGGAGCGAACCAAGTCGCCGTCCACATCGGCCCCGACGGGACGCCAGGGCTTGAGTATCGTCAGGCGACCTGCGCCAATATAGGGCATCAGCATGCTTTCCATGACCGCGAGGCTGACACGCGGCTCGGCGCAGATGCGGCTCACCCATCCGCCGCCCGGATTAAGGTCGCCCCACGCGCGCGCGCCTTCCGTCAGCGGATAATGGTCTCGATAATATTGCCGCACACCGTTACGCAGCGCCCGGTAGGAACGGGTGATGCCGAACTGTTCAACCCATGTATGCTCGTCCGAGGGAACGGCCTGACTGGTCAATTGGCCGCCGATCCAGTCGTATTCTTCGGTCATGATCACGCGTTTGCCCGCTCGTGCGGCCGCCAGTGCCGCCGCTACGCCGCCAAGGCCGCCACCGACCACGAGAATATCTGCTTTCATGTCTTTCACGACGTCACATCCGTTTTGTTGACTGAGGACTTGTTTGCCGAGCCGGTCGGGGCCGGCCCCAACGTCTCTCCCTTGACGGGTTCACATTTGAGAAGGATCTGCCCACCGGCGCTGCCGGTCTCGATGCGGTTGACCAGCATGGCGGTTGCCTGCCGCCCCATCTCCTCGCGCGGAATTTCATAGGAGGTGAAGCGCACGGGGCTGCGTGCGGCCCTGATATGACTGCCAAGCACGATCATCGAAAATGCGTCGGGTACGACAAGCCCTCTCGCCCGCGCCAGCGCCTCGACGCGCACGGCATCGGCCAATTCTATGAAGAAGGCGACTGTGGCCCCGCTCTCAATGATGGCATCGAGTATTTTCTCGGCCGGGCGGTTGACCGCCTTGATATGCAGGGCAATCGTGGCCGCATCTGCGAGCGCCGCGCTGAAACCTTGCCAGCGATCGGCAATCGATTCTGCCGGACCGTGCGGGCCGATATAGGCAAGCCTGGTGTGTCCCAGCGCGATGGCGTCTTCGACGAGCTGACGCGTGCCCGCAGCGTAGTCGCCGCCGACATAGGGAACCGGCCCGCCGGCATCTTCACGCCGGCCGATCGCGACGAAGGGATAGTCTTCCGAAACCAGCCGGGCGAGTTCCTTGCGATCGAACTCGCGGCCGAGAACCAGACAGCCGTCCGCAATCCGAAGCCTGTTGCCTTCCGAGAAAATCTTTCGGTTATCGCCGACACCGGCGCTCGTCAGCAGCAGAAGATCATAAGCCTGCTGCTGCGCCTCTTCTTCGATGCCCAGCAGAAAGGGCGTGAAGAAGTCAGCCTGGGCGCTCGGGAATGCTGGCTCATAGGTGAAAACGCCGAGGATCCGGTTCAGCCCCTTGGCCATGCGCCGCGCAATCGGATCGGCAACATAACCGGTCTGGCGAATGACGGCCTGCACCCTTTCCCGGGTTTCGTCCGGGATGCGCGCGACCGCTGCCGGCGCGCCGTTCAGAACAAGCGACACCGTTGCCTGGCTGACGCCGGCAAGCTTGGCAATATCGTTCTGCGTGAGACGTCTGTGACTGGACACGCCATGCCCTCCTCCGGCATTCGTTCCCTGCTAATACGCATTAGCAGCTAATGCGTATTAGCACCATCTCCGCGTAGGGAGTCAAGGGATAAAGTGCGTTCGCTGACGGGGTCGCAGATTATCGCAAGCCTGCGCTGCAATGGCAAAACGCGGCAGAAACGGCAATGTCAGCTGTAAAAAACAGCGGTCGGCCCGGATTTACGGATTCGAGGATGCTTTTTCGCCCGCAAGCTTCTGCTCAAGCAACCAAGTCCACATCGCCTCGTCGTTCAGCACTTTTCCCTCGACCGCCTGATGGTCCGTGTCCTCAAACACGGTAAGCCGAACATTGCGCTTCAGCTCCTTAAGACGTTGCACAAGCACCACCGTATCGGACAGCGGGATAACCTCGTCATTTGCACCATGAAAGGCCCAGAAAGCCGCCTTCTCGTTTGTTCGATTGAGGTAGTGCCGAATGCCGCCGCCGGCAATCGGAATCACTGCGGCAAAAGTTTGAGGAAACTGCTCTGCCATGGACCATGCGCCGAACCCTCCCCGGCTATAGCCGATCAGATAGATGCGTTCCCGGTCGACCCGGTGGTTGGCCACCACCGCCTCAATAACGCTTGCGACACGCTCGATCGGATAAAGTAGTTCCTCACTCGGATTTTGCGGTGAAAACACCAGGAAGGGAAACTCACGTCCCTCCTCTATCATTTTCGGCAAGCCGCTCGACCGTAACTTTTCGACGTCGCTGCCGCCCTGATCGCCGCCATGCAGCCAGACGACAAGAGGATAGGTCTTGTTCGAGCCGGCGTAATCCTTGGGCGTGTAAATCAGGTAGTTGATGTCAGAAGCGATGGTGACATCGGATTTCATCGCTTTCTGTTCGGCCTGTGCAAATGTCGAGGCAGTGATTGCAGCCAGAGCGATCAGGCAGGATTTAAGTCGTCTCATGATTTTTTCCTCCCAGTGAATAAGCCTCTTCGGGGTAATGACCGTTAAATCCGAACGGGTTCAACGCTCCCGAAAAAAGCAGGAAAAGCGCCTCGGAAAACATGAAATATCTCTTTATTTCAAACCAATGAGACAACTGCCTCATCTGATTTCCGGCGATGCGACGACAGCATATCCGCTTCCACTCCTGAGGCAACATTCGAGGAAGAGACTTCAGAAATCGAGCTGTCAGGTGATGGCGCCAACCGGACTTGTGCAGCAAGGCTTTTACGTTCAGCATTTGTTCTGGCTTGCTGTTTGAGTCTTTGCTAATCATTGCGGCACGAAGGCGAAATGGCGGCGCGGGCTCAGCCGCCCGCCGTTTTCGGGGAGGCAACTTCGCCTAGGGCAAGTATCAAGGATTAGTGCAGGATGGCGGTTGCCTATCTGGAAAAACTGAACGAGCAGCAACGCAAGGCCGTGGAACATGGTGTTGGACTGGTGGATGGACATGTCGCCGGTCCGCTTCTGATCATCGCTGGCGCCGGCTCGGGAAAGACCAACACGCTGGCTCACCGTGTTGCGCATCTGATCGTGAATGGCGCCGATCCCCGCCGCATCCTGCTGATGACATTCTCACGGCGCGCAGCTTCCGAGATGGCGCGCCGTGTCGAACGGATATGCAAACAGGTCCTCAGGGCAAATTCGGCAATCATGACAGATGCATTGGCCTGGTCCGGCACGTTTCACGGCATTGGTGCACGGCTGTTGCGCATCTATGCCGAGCAGATCGGCCTCAACATCGATTTCACCATCCACGACCGCGAAGACAGCGCCGACCTCATGAACCTTGCCCGGCACGAGCTGGGGTTTTCCAAAACCGAAAGCCGCTTTCCGACAAAGGGCACCTGTCTTGCGATCTATTCGCGCGTCGTGAATTCCCAGACGCCGCTCAAGGACATCTTGCGCCAGCATTATCCCTGGGTTGCCAACTGGGAAAGCGAACTCAGGGAATTGTTCGCGGCCTATGTCGAGGCCAAACAGGTCCAGAACGTGCTCGATTACGACGATCTTCTGCTCTACTGGGCCCAGATGGTCAGCGACCCCGTTCTGGCTGATGATATAGGTAACCGCTTCGACCATGTGATGGTCGATGAATATCAGGATACCAACCGGCTGCAGGCTTCGGTGCTGATGGCGCTGAAGCCCGGTGGCCGCGGCTTGACCGTGGTGGGTGACGATGCGCAGTCGATCTATTCCTTCCGGGCGGCGACAGTGCGCAACATCCTCGATTTCCCGGCTTCCTTCAGCCCGGCGGCCGATATCATCACGCTTGACCGCAACTATCGCTCGACGCAGCCGATCCTTGCGGCTGCCAACGGCGTCATTGATCTCGCGCGAGAGCGGTTCACCAAGAATCTCTGGACCGAGCGGCAGTCGCTGGAGCGCCCGAAACTCGTGACGGTGAAAGACGAGACCGAGCAGGCGAACTTCATCATCGACCAGATCCTCGCCAATCGCGAAGCCGGCATGACGCTGAAACAGCAGGCCGTGCTGTTCCGCACCTCCAGCCATAGCGGCCCGCTCGAGGTGGAACTGACCCGCCGCAACATCCCCTTCGTCAAATTCGGTGGCCTGAAATTCCTGGACAGCGCCCATGTGAAGGACATGCTGGCCGTGCTGCGTTTCGCACAGAACCCGCGCGACCGCGTCGCCGGTTTCCGGCTGCTGCAGATGCTGCCAGGCATCGGACCGAAGAAGGCTGGCAACATTCTCGATGCGATTGCGACAGACCCCGAGCCGCTACTTGCCCTCGCCGAAATTCCGCCGCCGCCGAAGACCGGCGATGACTGGACAGCCTTCACACAAATGCTTTTGGGCCTGCGGCAGGCGCCGAATGACTGGCCGGGCCAGATCGGGCAGGCGCGGCTGTGGTACGAACCGCATCTGGAACGCCTGCATGAGGATGCGGACACCCGCAAGGCCGATCTGCTGCAGCTAGAGCAGATCGCTGGAGGCTATCCTTCACGCGAACGCTTCCTGACCGAACTGACACTCGACCCGCCCGACGCCACCAGCGATCAGGCCGGCGTGCCGCTGCTTGACGAGGATTATCTCAGCCTCTCGACCATCCATTCCGCGAAAGGCCAGGAGTGGCGCTCCGTCTTCATCCTCAATGTGGTCGACGGCTGCATCCCCTCCGACCTCGGCGTCGGCACCACCCAGGAACTGGAGGAGGAACGCCGGCTGCTTTATGTCGCGATGACCCGCGCCCAGGACAGCCTGTCGCTGATCACACCGCAACGTTTCTTCACTGGTGGGCAGAGTCAGCAGGGTGACCGGCATGTCTACGCCGCCAGAACCCGCTTCATACCGGCGACATTGCTGCAGTTTTTTGAGACGATGACCTGGCCATTGGTTTCAGCCGCCGCTTCGGAACGCAGTGCGCAGCAGATCCGGATTGATGTGGCAGCGCGCATGCGGGCCCTCTGGAAATAAGAACGATCGTACAGGCTGGAACGACTGACAACACGGCTGTTCGAAAGTCCATCCATAGCGACATGGAGGCCTTTTATGCGTCGATGGAGCAGCGTGACAATCCGGCACTTCGCCGCCCGTCCCAGTCGGTGGATCGGCGGCATGGGGCGTGGTGGCTGCGGCAAGTAACGGAAACGCGGTGGCCAACTTCACCTCCGTTCTGGCTCTTGCCAAACACATTGACGACGACAGCCCGACGTTTACTCCAAGTGGGATCATGTCAAATCTATTAGTCCGACGCGATCGGGATCGCGTGACACACCCATTCTGTTTCACTTTTTCGATCGAACTTGGAGAGACGCTGAAAGCTTGTTTCGACATGGCGGAAAATCACCTAAAAAAATAAAGGCATCGCCGAAAACAATCTGGGTAGCTCAAATGCGAATCCCGAGTTGTTCTACAACACCAGAAAACCCCGCTGCAAATGCCATCCGCCAACGCCATCGCTACCGCGCCGGCACTGTCAGCGTCATAGCCTCATCTAACTTTACAATTAAAATATTTGACGGGGCACGAAGACAACGGTACCTAGCACGAAATTGCAAGAGGACGTCTCGCTGGCACCTGTTCGCGCACTAGCATAATCGATATCCCTATGCACAAAAACACGGAACTCCGCGAGAAACATGAACATTATCTCAAAAGTAATAAGCTACGAAACCGGAGCATCATTTTTGAGAAAGGTCCGCACCACTGGTCCAAGACATCAACTTCAATTCCTTATCGATGTCCTCTTTCTTGCGGGCTTGGTCTTCGCTATGTTTCTTGGCGGAAAAATAACACCATTACTTATTATAACGGGCGTTGTTCCGATACCTTTTTTACTTAATCGCCTCAAGAAAGATAATATCTCTTGGTCATTGATGGCGGTTATATTGCCTTTTTTTATCTATTTTTCCTATAATATATTTTTGTTTATTTTTTTTACCGGGCTAGTTCCGAGCGATAAGCGCCCGGTTAATCCGAGTTACGAATTTTATATTGTTGCGATTTTGATGCTCTTAATTGGCATCATTAGAGGATTACAAGTTCAAAACTTGTCCAAACTGGTTAGATACGTTATTCCCGCTGCACTGTTGATTGCATTTATCGTGCTGTCAGTATTGATGTTCTTCGAAGTTAGAGATGACTGTCGCGTTCGCGGCGCGGCGTCTTGGCCATTTATCCCTGCCTTGCTGTTTACATCGCTCACACTGCTGTCATATGTGGGTTGGAGCACATTTTCGGTTTTCGAGAAGCGGTTTCGACTTGCCTTGCTTGCCTGCAGCATTGTTGTTGTATATGCCTATACTGCGTCGCGGGGTGTGGCAGTCGGCCAAGTTGTAGCGATCTCACTTCTCCTTTGCATGGGAATGTTTAGTCGGTTTTCCCATACGGTGCCACGTTGGCACCAGATTGTAATGGCTGTAACCGGCGGCATTGCTGTTTCGGCAGTTGTCGGACTACTGACCGGCTGCGGACCAATGACTAGAATTTTGTCGGTCATCGATAGTGCGGGCATGCTAGTGCAGGTCGCCTCGAACCCACGGAACGACAACATCGCGCCACCAGTGGTTGCTGTGGAGCCTCTCAACCATATCGACGCCGTACCCCCCCCCCGCCCGACAGTCGTGGAAAAAATAGGAGGCAAAGACCAGTCGATTGGACTAAGGCTTGAGATGTGGGGGGTTTCGATCTCCTCCATTGAAGAACGGCCATTTTTTGGCCACGGCGCCCTTTACTTGCAAAAATTGATCACGGAACAGTTCGGCTTCGAGCACAACCACAATCAGTATCTCTCATGGCTTGTCACTGGCGGTTTGGTTGGGATGTCTATTGGCCTCTGTTTTCTGGCGACACCATGGTTTGTCTCGGCTGGGCTGGCTCTTCCCGAGAGGATGATCATCACGATCGCGGTTACCGTGGTCTGGGGAGGAGCGATGATGTTTGACTCGTTTTTCAATCTGAAATTCTACCTACATTACTACGCTTTTCTGTGTGGAGTACTGTACGCTTGGTTCACGGACTTGAGAAACAAACAGCATGGGTTTTGGGGGCGTCTGAAATGAGCGAATCAACTCCGATCTACTACGATATCACGGAAGTCTTACTTTCTACGTCCGCGAAGCGGATACAATATTATGGAATAGCAAGGACCGTCTTGGAACTCGCGCGGCAACTAGCACTACGTAAGGAGAATATCCACTTTGTCGTGTTCTCCTTCGGGATGAAAGCATTCTTCGAAGTGGAGTGGCATAAAACCACCAACGGCGACATTGTATTCGATCTGCCGAAGGACACTGTCCAACGGTGGTCGCGATCGTACCACGGCGACAATTTGTTACTTTCGTTGCTTTCACGACTGACGAACATTATAGGCGATCGAAAAAATAGGGCCGTTTGGACAAATACCGCAGCGGAGCTAAAGGAAATGCGGTTTGATCAAGGGGTTTTTGTGTCAGCCGCTCGTCCAAAACTCATTGTAGACATGATCAAATCGATTAGGAAAACTGGCAGCCAGACGGATGTCGTTACATTGCTTCACGACTTCATGCCGCTTCACCAGATCGGCACCAAGAGATTCCGGAGTTTCGATCGGAACTTTCTCAACGACAATAATTATGTGATACAAAACACCGACCTCATATTGACGAATTCTAGATTCACACGACAAGAGTTGCTCCGTTTCGCAGACGCCGGGATACTGCCACAGCCAGGTCCAGTAACCGCCATACCGTTGGTGCACGAGTGTCCTGAAGGATATGAGAACGGAGAAATTGTTCTACCATCGCAGCCATACCTATTGACGGTCGGCCTGAATCTGGGCCGGAAGAATATTGAGGTCGTGCTTGAAGCGCTTCGTCTCATGGATCGACAAGGGCTTAAAATTCCGAATCTCGCGATCGCAGGCGCGAATCGTAAACGGCTAAGACGCTATGTTGAGCGTAAGGAGTTTGCGGGAATTAGGGATAAAATAACATTTTTTAACAACCCTAATCAAACCGATTTGGTCAGGCTCTACAAAAACGCCCTATCGCTTATAATTCCCAGTTATATTGAGGGGTGGGGTCTGCCGGCTGGAGAGGCGCTTTGGTGCGGGACACCTGCAGTATGCTCCACCGCTCAGGTGTTTAGAGAGGTTTGTGGCGATCTTGGCCTTTACTTCGACCCCGATGACCCGGCCGCTCTATCTGAAATCGTCTGCAAATTACAGGACGATGCAGTCTTTTCTAATTCGATTAGGGAAAAAATCGTCAATTCCCGACCAAGGCTGAGGACTTGGGCTATCGTAGCCAATGAGATGCTAGAGGCCCTACGTCATGAGTATCCGACCGCCGCATCTGCTGATATACTAAAAAATCAGCCAGGCGACACAGGTGCTGCGGTCAGTAGAAATCGGTCCGAAATTTAATTGTAGCATGTGTATGGATAGCAAGCGCCTCTTCGATATAATTATTTCCGCCCTCTGCTCCGTTGTTTTCGCCGTGCCTATGCTACTCGTAGCTATAGCGGTTAAGTTAACATCGCCTGGGTCCGTCCTCTATTGGTCAAAACGTGTCGGCAAAAATAACGAACTTTTCTGGATGCCTAAGTTCCGGACAATGCGAATTGATACACCGGTCGTGGCCACGCACCTTCTTTCCGATCCATCAAGACACCTGACGCCGATTGGCGGATTTCTTCGCAGGACAAGTTTGGACGAGCTTCCTCAACTTTTGTGCATCGTGAAAGGCGACATGTCGCTCGTGGGGCCGCGCCCGGCTCTATTCAATCAAGAAGACCTCATCGCCGCACGCACAGCCAAGGGTATCGATACCCTTGTTCCGGGTTTGACCGGTTGGGCACAGGTTAACGGGAGGGATGAACTGCCTATACCGGATAAAGTAGCGTATGATTTTGAGTACCTCCAGAGACGTGGTTTCTTTTTTGACTTACATATAATGTCACTGACAGCCATTAGAGTCGTTCGATCGCATGGTGTGTCACATTGAGTCTTCCGAACAAAAAACCGCAGGCATTTGCCGACCGGAGCTTAAGTAAAACCATGACACAGGCTAGCTTAACCGAGCACCCAATGGTCAAAGGCGTACGGGAATGGATTATTCGGACACCCAGACTGTGGAAGCGCGCTATTATGATTAGCGCCGATATAATTTTGCTTCTGTCAGCAATGTGGGGATCCTACGCGCTGCGCCTTTCCGAGTGGCTTCCTGATATGAGCGCTGAGCGCGTATTGCTTGCCATTTGCGCCCCTATAATAGCGATACCTATTTTTATCCGTTTCGGGCTTTATCGCTCCGTCATTCGCTATCTACCCGAGGCCGCAATCTGGACCATAATTCGGGCAATGCTGGTGGCAACTATCTCTTGGGTGCTAGTGATTTTCCTAATGGAAATGGCTGGGCAGGGCATTGTTCCACGTTCCGTTCCTTTCTTCTATTTTATTTTGGCTACACTCTTAATAGGTGGCATACGGTTTGGCGCGAAATGGGTCCTAAATTCCGGCACAGGTATGCGCCGTGACGAAGAGCCAATATTGATCTATGGCGCTGGACCTTCGGCAGCTCAGCTCGCACGCGCCTTGCGCGGGCATGCCAATCGCTACGTCATGGGCCTGATCGACGACGATCACAACAACCGTGGGCGCGATATTGGGGGATATAGGGTTTTTCATTCAAACGATTTGCCACTGCTGATCGACCGCTATGGGATACGAGAGATCGTGTTGTGTATGTCGTCCATACCAATAGAATCACGTATATCAGTGATAAATGGTGTTGCTGGCTTAGGCGTGAAAGTACGTAGCGTCCCCGATATGGCTGATATTGTAGACGGCAGATACATCGTCAATCAGATCCGGGAAATTGAAATTGACGAATTGCTCGGCAGATCCTTTGTACCTGCCGATAAGGAGCTACTAGGTCAGGCTCTCACCGATCGAGCGGTGATGGTAACAGGCGCGGGCGGCTCGATCGGGTCTGAATTGTGTCGGCTAATCGTTAAGTGGCGCCCACGTAGATTAGTTCTCTTGGATACAAGCGAATACGCGCTTTACGAGATCGAGCGCGAGCTTCGTCATATTGGTGGGCTTCAGATAGTTCCTGTTCTCGGTTCGGTCACCGACGAGCGGCTACTTCGCCGTGTGATCCGAGCCAATGCTATAGAGGTTTTGTACCATGCAGCGGCTTACAAGCATGTGCCACTTGTTGAGGAAAATGTCCTCGAAGCAATACGGAACAATGTTTTCGGGACCCTCACCGCTGCAAAAATCGCGGTGACAGAACAGGTTTCTAGCTTTGTATTGATTTCTTCTGACAAGGCTGTACGCCCCACCAATGTCATGGGTGCCACCAAACGTTGGGCAGAGCTGATTGTTCGCCAGATGGCGAAAGAGTTTGGGGGGCAAGCGAGTGGTCAAACCTTCTGTGCAGTGCGCTTCGGTAACGTGATCGGCTCGAACGGATCTGTTGTCCCGCTATTTAAGCAGCAAATCGCCAAGGGTGGTCCAGTTACCGTAACGGACCCGGATATGACGCGGTACTTTATGGCAATTCCCGAAGCTGCCGAACTTATTGTCCAGGCTGGCTCGCTATCAGTCGGTGGCGATGTATTCCTTCTAGACATGGGGGAGCCTGTTCGAATTGGCGATCTTGCCGAAAACATGATCCGCCTTGCGGGGTTTAGAGTTCGTAATGCCCAAAATCCTAACGGAGGTATTGCTATTGAGGTCATCGGAAAGCGAACGGGTGAGAAGCCCTTCGAAGAGCTCTTTTACAATCGCGACAACGCAAAGCCGACTCGACATCCGAAAATCTTACGTGCGGATTCCGTTGGCATAGCTCGGTACGATATGAATACACCATTGTTGGATCTTCAAGCCGCACTCGACGGCGAAAACGAAAACATGGCAAGGACGATATTGTTTCGAGTAATAGAGACCGAGGGACTTCTTAGCGACACGGCGGTATCCGCGTGAGGCTGTACTCGAAAGATGATATCACACTGGTAACCGGAGCATCCGGCTTTGTGGGCTCGGTTCTTGTGTCGATGATGCGGGAGCGCGGGATGCAAGTCCGGGACGTTTCGAGTACCAGAACTAACGCTATCGTTAAAATTCCGAGCTGCGGTGCCGATACTGACTGGAGCGACAGCCTACGCGGTATCACCACCGTGGTTCATCTTGCGGCACGCGTCCACGTGATGCGCGAAACCTCGAGTAATCCTCTCGCGTTGTTTCGTGAATCCAATGTAACAGCCACGCTCAATCTCGCTCGTCAGGCCGCAAAATCTGGCGTGCGCCGGTTCGTCTTCATCAGTACGATAAAAGTGAATGGTGAATGTACAGAATTAGGCAAGCCGTTCACCGCATTCGACAGAGCTAATCCGCAGGATCCGTACAGTGTGTCCAAAGCGGAAGCGGAGAAAGATCTTCTCGAACTGGGATGTGAAACGGGAATGGAGATTGTCATCATACGTCCACCTCTAGTATATGGTCCTAACGTGCGAGGAAACTTAAAACTACTGATGAAATGGGCTTCAAGTGGCATACCCTCTGTTTTCTCCAGTGTGCATAACAAGCGCTCTCTCATTTACGTAGGAAATCTATCTGAACTGATTATTCGCGTGGTCGAGCATAAAAATATTGCAGGAAAAATACTCCTTGCTAGCGATGGCTACGACATCTCGACACACGAATTGCTTACATTTTTGTCTATAAGCGCCGGAAGATCGCCCAGGAGTCTGGCGGTTCCGTTGAATATTCTACAACTCAGCGGAGTTTTGCTTCGCCGAAGCGAAATTATAGAGCGTTTAACTAGCAGCCTCCAAGTTGATTTAACCGCAACCCTCCAAGCCGTCCCTTGGCTTCCCGACAGTAGAACCCCCTTACTTCTGTCGAGTGTCTGGGGTCCGATAGCTGATTGATCGTAACCACTCGGTGATGGCCGCTGATATGAAAGCACGCCGGATTTTTATGGCCAGCTATTCACGCGGCAACTTGTCGGCCACGATCCTAAACTCTTCGGCGGTCAAATCTGTCAGCGTCGGCATTTCCCAATCAAACGATGTATGATCACGAATGGCATAATCGATTAGCAGTGGCGTACAACTCTCGGAGGGATAAGTCGGTATGACGGACGACCTCAGCAACTTTGTTTGCAATGGCATTGACTAATGATCTGGGTGTCGTCGACGCGATCACGATGTGGCCGTCAGTTTCTAGCTGGAGGAGCGCCTCGCGCACGGCGTTTCTCAGGTCGGCATCATCCATTTATGCTGTCCATCTGATTTTCCAAATCCTTTGACGTGCCCCGTTAAATTAGGCCATTTGGAACTGGAATTTCCACTTATGATCCCTGTTGGGAAGAAGAGGAGAATTCGATGAAGGCCTCGAAGTTTTCGGAAGCGCAGAGTAAGCCTCCGGTGAAGGCCGCAGGTCAGGCCGCTTGAGCGTTGACGGTCGGCGGCGTCCAATTCCACGGAAGC
>NZ_QLNF01000001.1:0-5814 GCF_003261015.1 Agrobacterium sp. MS2
TGAAAATTGGTGGCGACCAATCGTAATAACAATATCATGATATTGTTATTACGATTGGTCGCCACCAATTTTCATCGCCTTTTCAGTCCACTTCATAATCAGATTCCCTCTCTGCTCCACCAATAAATAATTCATCCTTCATGCAAAAACCTATAAAAATCACTTGGTTGCAGGCAGTTCAAATTGCCCGCCCGTACAACAAGCAAAATCCGCCAATCAAACTCCCCACTTTTCACAGCAACGGTCTACCTACACTATTTATATGTTTTAGCGCCACTTCTGCATAAATTATATGTTTGCGATCGACACTCCCCTGCCTCAAACCAACAGCGCGCCGCGATCGTTCACTTATGCTAATGCTGGTAATTTATTCCTTGCATCAAGTATAAATATAATAATATATGTATTTAAATAAGAATAAAACAGTAAAATATTCCAAGCATAAACACCCTGGAACCTGCTGCCAAATCAACCTCGAAGCTGCGTTGGCATCCTTGACAACAGCGTGTTGTGATGGCGTAAACGACAACATGATTGCCGCGGTACTTGTGGAATGTTCGAAAACTGTCTTGCCAGATGATACGATTGTCGTGTGGAACGTGCGGGAACCCGTTCCCGGTAGCACGCACCTCTTCAAGTATCGACTGTTTTTTGGCAAGGATGGTCGGCGCATCCGGCGAGGGTTTCCGTAGGAGGCGAGCTTTTCGCCCATGCCGTAGGATGGTTCCGAGGCAATCGCTTAGTCGCGTCTTACGAAATGTCCGCAAGTGCCCAACGCGTCGCGGCGAAGCCGTCGAGCAGCCAGGTTCCTAACGCGATCCAGTTTTATCTTTGCAATTACGGAATAAAACTCCATGAATGCAAGGACGATTGAGCGAAGAATTGAAACCGAACTCCGACATTTCGTGGACTTAAGTCCTGCGATTACATTGTTGGGCCCCCGCCAAGTCGGCAACAATACTTGCACTCAATATTGGAGAAACCCGGTCCTCGATCTATCTTGATCTAGAATCAGAAGCGGACCGCGCCAAACTATCGGAACCGGCGCTCTATCTTGCAAGTCATGGTGACAAACTCGTCATCCTCGACGAAGTTCATCGTCTGCCTAACGTGTTCCAGACTCTGCGGGGCTTGATCGATCGCAATCGCCGCCGGACGGCGCACCGGCCAGTTCCTGCTACTCGGCTCGGCTTCCATCGATCTCCTCAAACAATCTGGAGAAACACTGGCTGGCCGCATAGCATATCTTGAAATGCAGCCGGCTGCGGAACACGGTTTGCGTCCCGGTGCCCTACTTGGAGGCAACCGCTGCACGAACGTTCATGGCGACGGCATCCAGCATGAAGATATAGCGACTTGCAGCCATAAGGGACACCTTGAATGCCTGTAATTTTGACGCTATATTGCGTCAGTATCTTTGGCAAATTTGAGGAGGCGAACATGGCTCTCGCACAATATGCTGACAACGGGCTGTTCGCGCCGGGAAAAATCGCCGACGTTCTTCATACAACAAGCGACGATATCGCGCGCAGTGCCGGGTTGGGCAAAGATGCGGTACAGCGCAAAGAACGCATCAAGTCGGACAAAACCCAACGGCGACTGCGCGAAATGATCGAAGTCATCAACAAGGTTGAGGCCCGTTTCGGTTCTGCGCTCATGGCATATGCCTGGTATCGTTCAGAGCCTCTCTCAGGCTTTTCTGGCCACACAGCAATGCAGCTTGTTCGAGACGGGCGCGCTCACGAAGTACTCGAATACATCGACGCGATCGACGCTGGCGTACATGCCTGACCCTTGATGAAGTACCAGGGCAAGCTCTACCGAGCCCTTAATCCGGTTTACGCTCGTGAGCCGCTCTCCGGACGAGGTGCCGAGCTTTATGGCGGCAGATTCAATCCAAAAGGCATGCCTGCACTCTACACGTCAGTGACAGTCACCACGGCATTGAAGGAAGCAAATCAGGCAGGCAGCTTACAGCCCACAACTCTCGTCTCCTACGATGCGGCCATCACACCGCTGTTTGATACTCGCGATGGCGCCCTGCTTCATGATCATGGTATTGACGCTCAAACTCTCAGCACCCCGACTTGGCGAGACGACATGAATGTGTTCGGTGAAGCCCCCACACAACGACTTGCCCGGTCTCTGAAAAACGAGGGCTTTTGCGGTTTGATCGTCAGGAGCTTTGCTCCGGGGGCGACTGATATCGACCTCAACGTCGTCCTTTGGACGTGGGGAGACACCGTCCCACATCAGTTGATCCTGATTGATGATGAGCAGCGCTTGTCACGCTGAAACCGCTGTGAAATCTCCGCGGGCGGCAAGAATGGTCTAAAACACCCATTATAATGGGTCAATTAATTGAAAATCCGCCGTAAATGACCCACTGAAATGGGCCAATATACGCAGGCTGACGCTCATGCTGCGCGACGGCGGACATCTAGTCCGGCTCGCCACTGCATCCAATGACAGGAGCGAAGATGACGGCGCGGAAACGAGTCTGGCGCCGCCTTACCCCGTTCTATCAAGACTTCAAATTCAATAACTCAGGAAACTCGTAATACCTCAGCCGCTTGTCACGGCAGCGGTAATCGTTCTTTGAGGAGTCCACGCTCACGTTGTGTTTTAAGGCTACGCCGATATAGGACCCGAAATGCGGAGCACTACGTTCGCAGTATCCGCTCACCTTCGGCATCGAGCTCATCATGCCGCGCCGGTAAGTGAGCGAGTTAGGCGAGAATTTCGCGGTCTTCACGTTCAGTTCTCGCTATCATTTCCCCACCGGCCCGCCGTCGTCGCACTTCAATCGTCCAGCGCACGCAGGTCAGAACCCCGCTGGATTGGGTCTCCGTCTGCGGCCAATGGCTCTTTCACACGGAGCATGCGGGTATTCCCGTCACCGACCTCGATGTGTCCCGGGCATCTTCGCCAAAAGAGAATGCTGCGGCGCGCAGCGTATGCGTTGACACCGCGAACCGCGTCAACCGTTGAACCGAGCGCACATGCCGGGATTACCGGGGTCTTAACCTCGAACTTGCGCAGCCAGCTGTTCAGGCGATCTCGAAATTCAGATCTGTCCAATAGTCGAATAAAGCCCTGACCTGCCTCTTAGGTTCGACTGTGCCGCTGCGCACGAGGGAAGAATATGTTCTTCCGCCGCAGGCCGATTTTTCAGTGATATACCGATGCGACGCGCCATTGCCGAGACACTCGCTCCAGGCTCCATCGCCTCAGCCACCGCTCGCTCCTTGAAATCATCGGACCAACGCCGCCGAAACTGCCGCGGCGCGCCCTCGAAACGTTTCGGAACGGCCTCGATCATATGAAAGTTTCTAGTTCCAGAGATAGGCGCAGATAGAAGCTCACAGCTGGCGGATAGTCATTACGCAATAGCTGTGCTAGCGCCACTGACGCCAGATGGGGTCAGCTTGCCGCTTACGGTCGAGATATGCAAGCCTTGGCTTCCCGAAGGCGAGCAGTGGCTCGCGAACAGCCCGTATTTCTCACTTATCACGGGCACGCGCTGCGATCGGCGGAACCTCAGACCTCAAAAATGGTTGAATTCGTGATGTAAGAAAAGGATTGACCAATGAAAATAAGCGAGCTCTCCAGAAAACTCAGCAAGATCGACTTCTGCATGTTCAACACACACGATCCCGCCGGGCAGATCAATAGTCGACCAATGAGCAACAACGGCGATGTGGAATATGATGGTGACTCATGGTTCTTCTCCTATGAAGACACGAAGAAAGTCCAGGATATAGTCAAAGACTCATCGGTTACACTGACGTTCACTGCTCCGCCCGGTATTCTTGGCAAACCTGGAATATTTGTTTCTGTCAACGGTCAGGCGAGCCTGATCAGAGAAAGGCCCGAGTTCGACGCCCATTGGACTAGTGGACTGGACAGGTGGTTTCCGCAGGGCGCCGACACACCACGTATAGTCCTGATTAAGGTGTCGGCTCGCACGATCGAGTTCTGGGATGGCGAGGAAAATGGAAAAATCGAACTGGCAAGCGATGCCGCCATGAGAGGTGCGATATGAGTGACGCAGCTTGTCGAGCTCGACCCGGGATCTCGGTAACTGAACGTCCTCAGTTGGGTTAGAGCCTGTCTACGACTAATATAGCCTGTCCGCCAACTTTCTGGGCATCCAGATCCGGGTCCGAGGAGCTTTCCCGAGCATGCCGGGTCCACGCGCCGTGATGCATCGGCGTCACATCCTGGTGCCAACTTTGGGGCCAAAAGCTCACCTTCAGGGTCTTCCGTTGACGCCCGTCAGCCGACCCGGCAACCTCACACAATGACCGCGACGGACAGTTTCATTGCCGAACTAGTCCGCGACGCCAACAGGCTCGATCACCTCGACAGCTGGCAGAAGCGTCGTATGCTCGAACGGGCCGCCATGACAATTCGCGACATGCGGGAAACAATCGGTATGCCATCCGGCCCCGGCCGTGACAGTCTCGTCGACCTCCACACCGTTGCCTCTCCATCGAACGCGGATGGCGCGGCGATGAAGAAATTCGGAACGCACTGCTGCAACCGCCGTGATCCAGCAAAACCGAAATCAGCCTCGTCAAACCTGCCGATTGAATATCCCCTTGCTCCCAGACTTGCCCTGCTTCGTCAGCGACGCGTCATCGCCATGATCCCCGTGTCAAGGCCGTCACCAGCATGGCTGCGCAGTCTGCCAGAACGCTGCCGTTTGCTGCACGCTCTCGCCAGCCTGAACCGTCGCGCAGACCGCGAACAAAACCGGCAGACCCCTCCCGCACAACCCTGCGAAGTTCCCGTGCGGCGGCCGGAATGGTCGCATGCCCTTTGTCGGTGACCGCCCTTTGTCATTCCGTCGGGCCCTCTGCATCGGTGCCGGACATCCGCCGGCGTAACACGGTGGATGCATGAACGCTTTTCAGGTACGGGCGGCGACAGCGATTTTAGAAGCAGGGGTACGGAAGGTCGCTATGCTGGCTAAAGTCACACCGAATACCGTCAGCCGTGTAGAGCAAGACGAAGCGGGCGCTCGAGGCGCGCAACCCGTCACCATCGAAGCGATCAACCGCGACTACGAAGAGCGAGGGATCGTTTTCTTCGGCGAAGATCCCATACCGTATGGTGCACCCGGGGTAAGGCTCAGCAAATAGGGAAAGGTTGAAGTTCCGCCTCTTCCCAAGTCAGTCTGCCGGGACTGGTTTATCGAACTGACATAAGGTCACCACCCGCGCGCTATGACGAGCCTTTCACGGAGATCAAACGGCGGAACAAAATCCGACACCCCGTCGACCTTCGACTTTGTTACCATCCAGAAAACAATTACCAGATTGCCCTGCCCTGATGTTTGCCTTCTCCGAACACTACCCGCACCTGCAGTTCAACTTTGGAATGTAGTGACCCATCCAGGATTGCAGACGTGTGGCGGCATAACGTACCATTGATGCGCACGCATTTCGACCAGAATGGCGTTCGCCGTTTAATATGGCAGGATAGGCTATTGGTATACCGCCCGGACCGGGCGCCAACTTATGTACGAACCCGACATCAATGGGGGACCGTCCTGACTCCTCTCAGCATATGAAGATGAGCCATCATGCATACATCCGCAGCGTGTGGAACGGTCTCTCTTTCCGCCCCGATAACCGCTGCTCCCAAAGCATTGCTCGACATGTTACCGCGCAAAATAAAAGAGTGGGAGAACAGGCGATTAGGCGGACTGGAGAACAGGAGAACAGGAGAACAGGAGAACAAGAGAACAAGAGAACAAGAGAACAAGAGAACAAGAGAACAAGAGAACAAGAGAACAAGAGAACAAGA
>NZ_QLNF01000020.1:0-2559 GCF_003261015.1 Agrobacterium sp. MS2
GTAAGCCTCCGGTGAAGGCCGCAGGTCAGGCCGCTTGAGCGTTGACGGTCGGCGGCGTCCAATTCCACGGAAGCAACTGCTCCAGCCTGGTAATCGGCGTGTCAGCGATGCGGGCAAGAACGTCGGCCAGCCACACCTGCGGATCGATGCCGTTGAGCTTTGCCGTCATAATCAGTGTGGCCATGAAGGCAGCACGATCTGCACCGCGGTCTGATCCGGCGAAGAGCCAGGATTTTCTGCCGAGCGCAAAGCCTCTGAGCGCTCGCTCTGCCGCATTATTCGTCAGGCAAATCCGGCCGTCCTGCAGGAATGACGTGAAGCCATCCCAGCGCTTGAGCATGTAGTCGATTGCCTCGGCGACCGGAGAGCTGCGTGAGAGTTTTGCCCGCTCGGTTTGAAGCCAGACCTGCAGATCATCGACGAGTGGCAGACTGTCTTTCCGGCGACGCTCCAGGCGTTGATCGGCCGTAAGCCCGTTGATCTCGCGCTCAATATCGAACAGGCCGTCGATCCGTTTGACGGCTTCGAGCGCCATAGGCGAGATCGGCGCGGCGTTCTTTCCACGCTTGGCATTTGCGGCAATGTCGGCGAGCACGAAGAACTTACGCCGCGAGTGTGCCCAACAGAGTGCCTGGGTCAGCGGATCGGGATCGCGATCAACCTTGAACAGCGGATTGTAGCCGCCATAGGCGTCCGCCTGCAGAATGCCGGTGAAGGTCTTCAGGTGGCGCTCCGGATGCTCCTGCCGTCGATCGCGCGAGGCATAGTAAATTGCGGCCGGCGGAGAGAGCCCTCCGAACGGCCGATCGTCCCGAACATAGGTCCAGATGCGGCCCGTATCGGTCTTTCCCTTGGCCAGGATCGGCACGGTGGTGTCGTCGCCATGCAGACGCTCGGCGGCAAGGACATGCGCCTCGATCAGAGAGTGAATGGGCTTCAACGCCGCAGCACATGCTCCAACCTGATCAGCCAATGTCGACAAGCTGAGATCGACACCTTCGCGGGCATAACGTTCGCGCTGACGGTTGAGCGGCTGGTGCTGGGCGAACTTCTCGAACAGGATCATCGCCAGCAGGTTTGGCCCGGCAAAGCCGCGGGGCGTCACATGGAAGGGGGCCGGCGGCTGCGCAATCTTCTCGCACTCGCGGCAGGTGAACTTCTCCCGGACCGTCTGGATGACCTTCCACTGACGCGGAACGACCTCCAGGGTCTCGGTGATGTCCTCACCAAGCTTCGACAGTTTTGCCGATCCGCAGCAGGCGCAATTCGTGGGAGCGGCGATGACGACGCGCTCGCGCGGCAGATGTTCAGGAAAGGGCTTGCGTGACGGACGCCTGCGCTCGAAAGCTTTGACGGTTGAAGCTTTGGCTGCGATCTCCGCCGCCAGTTCATCTTCACCGGCGTCTCCTTCGAGCTCCTCGAGTTGCAGTTCCATCTGCTCCAGGAGCCGCGCCTTACGCTCTGACCGGCTACCGTAGAGTTCACGGCGAACCTTGTCGATCTCCAGCTTCAGCCGCGCGATCAATGCCTCGGAATGCGATACGAGTGCTTTTGCACTGGCGGCTTCGGCCTTGGCGGTCGCCGCTTCTGCTTCGGCTGCAACACGTCGAGCGCGTTCCTGGGCCAGCAGTGCAAGGGCACTGGCAAGGTCGTCCGGAAGCTCTTCAGTCGTATTGCTCATGAAAGGATGGAATCATATTCGAGCCTGTCATTCCAGTGTTTTTGCTCATCCGGCCGACGTCGGCCGCCAGGTCTTTTGCGGCATCCGCCAGTCGATACCTTCCAGCAGATAACCGAGCTGCGCAGGTGTGATCACCACCGTGCCATCGGCCGCTGATGGCCAGATGAAGCGGCCACGCTCCAGCTTCTTCGTGAACAGGCAAGCGCCCTGGCCGTCATGCCAGATCACCTTGATCAGGCCACCGCCGCGGCCGCGGAATACGAACAGGTGTCCACACATCGGGTCACGCTTCAGCGCCTCCTGCACCATCAACGACAGGCCGGGGAAGCCTTTGCGCATATCGGTATGGCCTGTCGCCAGCCAGACCTTCACGCCAACAGGAACCGGGATCATCGACGACCCAGCACGCAATCGAGAATGCGGCCAAGCGCTTCCGTGTCGATGTCGCTATCAACGCGGACCCGACGGCCCCGGCCGAGCTCGATTGTTACATCGCTGCGCTTCCGACGAGGATGGGGTGTGGTCGGCGGTTCCGGCTGAATGGGAGAGACTGATGAAATGGCCTCGGACACGATCACCGGCACCAACACGGTTCCCGTCTCGGTCTGCGGCTCGTCGAGCCGGCACAGCTCTTTGCGCCAACGAAACAACTGGCTGACATGGATACCAGCCGCGCGGGCAATCTCGGAGATGACCGCGTCTGGCTCAAAGCAGGCAGCGACCAGGCGCTCTTTGTCTTCTCGTGACCAGCGCCGACGGCGCTCTACGGACGTGATCACCTCAATTGGATGCTTCGTCATATGACTACTCCTAGTGTTACCACTAGGACTGGCAGTCAGAAGGCCGTCATCGCAAGACGGCCTTCACCGTGGGCTTAC
>NZ_QLNF01000021.1:0-17612 GCF_003261015.1 Agrobacterium sp. MS2
TCTGCCACCGGCGGAGCCTTCTCTTCTCTCCGAGATTTCAAGCCGGACCCGGCATCGAGCCGGGTCCGGCTTTTCGGGTAGCCACGGAGGGAAAGGAACCTGCTCAGTACCCGATGGTGATGCCCACGGGAGTGCCGACGTCAAGGATAAGCGGTACCCCCAATTTCGAACTGGCAGCGGAGCCGCCAACACGGAATCGGCTCTCCCACTTCCCGGCTCTGCCGGTCGCTTCGGCGATCCCTGACGACGTCATTCCCTACCCGGCGCCGCTGATCGTCTTTCACATAGGAGATCAGAAGATGACCTACGAACTCGAATGCCAGATCGAAGAACTTCGTGCCGAATTGCGCAACGCTGTCGATTTTTCCGAACGCCGCCTGATTGAGGCCGAGCTTGATCTCGCTAAGGCTGAACTAACGTGGGCGACTGCCGAGCTAGACGGCCGCGTCGATGCGGAGCCACCGTTCTGAGGGGCGCTCTCAAAACTCGCTGGGAAGGATCTCGCGTCCTGAAGCTCTCCTGTTGATCTCTTTTCATCGACATCGGGGATGGTGCGTCCTGGACGTCTGGCTGCAACCTAACGACGCCAGAATTTCCTCCGCCCGCGGCGATTGAGCAGTCCGGCTTCCGCTACTTTGTGCAGTTTTCGAACGGTCTAGATTACGACAGTGGTAATCTGGGTGTCTTTCCTTCAAGAGTTTGGAGCTTCTATGGGACGTTGCTACAGCCGGGGGGCTGTCGAATTCGCCATGTAGCACTGCTATCATGTACCGCCCAAATGCGGGTCGACGACATATGTGGACAGGACGTGCGCGACATCCGATTTTGGTCTGGGGTGAAAGATTAGGGTTCATGCGTACAACCTCGGCTGCCATGACGTCCTGATCCCATGAACTCGGCCGTGGTTTGTCAGCGTTCCGGTGGAGACAAACAAATTCATGCAAGCCCATGCGGCGAAATAGTCTTGATCGTTTGACCGCTCCTAAATCCTTATGGTTCAGCTGCCGCGATTATGTTTCGGGTGAATGTCACCTAGCCGGTCGAAACCGAAGCATTGTTTTGCTATTTTCGCGCTCGAATGATGGAATTGATAATTTGAAGCGACCGATACTACGTCAGAAGCCCAAGGGGCGGCTTGCCAAGCTTCTCGCCGGAGCAGGCGGCTTGTTGGCTGCGACCGTCTCGCTCGGCTATTCCCTCTATGAGAAGCGGGAATCTGAAATCGTACCGCAGGTGGAGGTCTCTACACCCGTCGGAGCCGGGCGCTGGAAGGTGTCCGTCACCGCTGGCTCCATTGTTACGGTCATGCCAAATGGCGGCAAAATATCACCAGGCAAAAAAGCTATTGCCCTCGATATGATACTGGAGAACGTCTCTTCGGAAAGCTCTAACCTCTACGCCGACCTGATCAAGATTACCAACGTCTCCGATGCGGCCAGACCACAATATTACCTCAAGCGTGATCGGGCCATCCTATGGGATCTGCATCCACGGATGCCAGAAGCCGTGACAGCAGTGTGGGAAGTTTCCGATTCCCAAACGCTGCCTTATTCCTTGCAGCTTCGGGTCGAGGGCGCGGTCTTCAAACCTCGAGATAATTTATACGCCGCACCTGGCTGGTTTCCGTCGGGGAGCGTCGCGGAGATAAGATTGCCTCTCGCGAATCCGGGGCAGGGGATATTGCCATGATGCGATCAGTCTTGCTGGGGGTGGGGCTACTCGTAAGTTTCGTGATCCTTGCAGCCTTGCAGGCGACGACGCCGCCTTATGCCATGCTGACCGGGCCGATCATGAAATCCGGCCGCCAGAGCGAGACAGTTTCGAGCACGACATTCAGCGTGAAGATCAAAAGCGTCGTAAAAGCCCGGACGATCGCTTTTCAACGATTTGGGCGGCCGACTGATCTGCAAAGCTCAGGTGTCTGGGTCGTTGTCAGCGCCGAACTGCACGCCTTTCCGAAAACTATGCCGATACGTGCGGCGACCTTGGTCGGCGGGACGGGCCGCATGTATCGCCAGTCACACAGGGCAGGAGTGGCTCCAGATTTACTCTCGGCGAAAATGTTGCAGCCAGGACTGCCAACGACTGGCGTTTTCGTGTTCGAGCTTCCCGAAGACGAAACGCAAGGCATGAAACTTCTCCTGTCCGAGCAGTTCGATCCGCAGTTGAAGGATCAGGTCCGCGTCTCGCTCGAGAACGACAACCTTAACCTTGCTCCGCGCGAAAAACTGGAGATTGGCAAGGATGGTATCTAACCGCGAAAGAAGAATGTGGTGGCTGTCACTTGCCAGCCTGCCTGTTCTCGTCGCTGCTGCGGTCGCAATAAATGCGTGGCGCAATGCCGCTGATTACAGACATCGTATAGAGACCGATATCGCGCAAGGCGCTGACCAACTCGATTACGCCGGCGCCCGATGGCAACTCGATAAGGTTCGTCTGATCGGCGATGGCCGGGATACACAAGTACGTTTTCCCGGCCAGATGCGGCTTATCATCGTTCGGATGGAAGCGACTGCCACTCGCGACATCGGAGAAGACTGGGGACAATGCGAGGTCAGTCTGACGGACAGCGTGGGACGCCGCTGGTTGCCGCTCGATGTCAGCCTTTCGAACGACATCAGCCGCGACCTTGACCCGAAAGTAACTCCAGTCAGTGGTTGTGGGATCACCTCACTGACGCCGCCACGTCAAGACCACGCAGCCTTGATCGAGGAGAAGTTCGTGGTTCCCGCCAACGCAGTTCCGTTCCTATCTGTTAGACTGAGCGTCGCAGCCTCGCGACCGAAAGCGATCGGCTTTCCACTCAAGCTTAACTGACATCACGCGGTGTGCTCGTTCTGTTGTCGCCCTCGCCACTCCCGTCCCTGGCTGAAACCGACTTCGAGCGTGGCGGCCAGAAGGCACATCTTGACCGGCGTAATGAGCAGGCCTTCGCCGGGATCGCTTGGCGTGCCGATGAACGGCGAGATGACTTGCGCAATGATCTGCCAAAGCGGCAGTTCATGCGGGCCGATGAGCTGCGTGAGCTCATACCAGGTCCAGGCCGCTCCCCAGTCCAATAGCCGATAGACGATAACGGCAACCACGACCAAGGCAACGCCGGAGTTCAGCGCAAGACCGATCCCTTCGGCAAGCGCGCGATACCGCTTCAGCGTGCCGGAGATAAAGTGCGAAGCGAAATCGCGGATGGATTTTGGCAAAGCTTCCCAACGGGATAAAGCGCGAGAAACTCGGTCGTCCCCACGATCGCGCTTGCTGTCGATATCGTAGCCATAGACGAGAGCTGCGATCGTTAGCCAAACCACCGGATAAAGTGCGTAGAAAAACAGGCTGGTCAGCACTTTCCCGATCGGCGGAGGGGCGAATTCCGGCGGAGGGGCAAGGGCCTGTTGCGCGGTAGCGTCGGTAATCGGCGCAAGGAAGCTGAGAAGCCCGCCGATCGTTTCCGGCAGGTGGCTGAACCATGTGCGGACATCATCCTGCCATTCGGAGATCACAAAAACACCTATGAAAGCCCAGTTAGCTTCGCAGATCACGATCAGAACCGGCCAGACCGAAGAGCGTGACCGCTTGTGCATCGCCTTCGAGAAACGCCGCACCGCCCAGGCGGCAGCAACCGGCACAATGAGCCATGACCCCTCCGATACATTCAGCAGGCCAGCGCTTTCACCCGCCATTAACAGCGTAAGCGACAGGCGGGAGTAATCCCTAATCGTGTCGCCGAGAAAACCCCACGCAGCGTAGAACGCGAAGAATGGGACAAGACTGAGGGCAAGCGCGCCGATGAAAGTGCGTGTCCCCGTATCTATTCTGTTGTCGACGTGAGTCTGGCCGGTCACCGCACGCGACGCGGCATCGAGCGCCGGAAGGCCCGATCTGACAGTCTCGAACAAGGCAAGGATGACTATGAGCTTAACGAGAACGACGATCGCAAGCATAGACAGTCCGGCAAGTGAATTCCAGCGCCCGATCAGGGCGGCAATCTCGTTAAGCAGCAGATTTCCTATGAAGCCTAGCAGCCAAAGCGCTGCGAGTTGCGGCCAAAAGCGCCATATTAGAGCACCAGTCAGTCGTAGCTGCAGGAATGTGCTGTGAAGACAACCGATGGCTTTGGCCAGTTGAGCGGAATACGACATCCCTTGCTGATATCACGTTAGACAGGCGAGACAAACAAACTCGGCAGTTACTGACAGATGGCACCCGTCGAATGATAGAGAAGCATGATCGCGTCGCGATCGGGGGCTCCACGCTGAAACCATTGCTTGTTGGGCTTCCGGTTCAAGAGGAGGCGTTGCGAAGCCGCCGAGATATAGGGGAACCATTACGATGAGTTCGGCGTAATCGGATACTTTCTCAAAGCGCTTCGCGGCCTGTGCTCTCTAGTTAACTCGTCACCCGGAGCCCATAAGCAGAGATTTCGTTAGATCAACTCATGATCGCCGCGATCATGATTGCGGCGAAAGACAGGAACATAAAGCAGCCGACGATGATCGTGATGCAAGCTTCGGTGGCGATCTGGCCCAAGCCAATGGGATCGAATGGGTCGAGGTGAAAACAAAAAAGCCCGTCACCTGGCGGGGTGACGGGCTCACGCTTAAGCGTTATTTGCAACGCCGCTGCATTCTCAGATGCCTGTTCTTGGCATTCGTGTCGTTGGAAAAAATATTGCCACTACAAGCTTGCACAAAGCTTACTAATAAGAACCGTGCCATCGAATTTGTAACAACTGGATTACCAGGGTGCTGGTTTTGCTGGCGCCGCCGGGAAGGGGCCTTCGCATAAGTATCTGATCTCGTACTGGAACTCGGCGATCAAGAAGGTTGATTTTGTCATGCATGTACGTCCGGTCGTCTTGAGCCACTCGATTGTCGCACTCTCATATGATGCGGGGGACGTATCTGTTGCGATTGGTGCAGGATTCGCGATGCCGTCTTGCAGGTTCGTTTCCCCTGAATTTCTGGCAATCAAGAGGCGGGCTTCTTGGGGCTTATCGAATATCAAAAAAGTCGATCCACTCATGGGGCTTTGCCACGCGACGGGATCGATACCGTTAAAATCGTTCATGGCATAATTTGCCCCGGCGCATCCGGCTGTTGCGAGAAGCACCAAACCAGCTATTCCGCGACAAAACGAATGCATGCAAGTCACCTTCTGTGATGGAATGACACTACATTTACTTATTTTGCGGTCAAGTTGAACGTTAATGCCAGCGCCAACGGGTCTAAGGTTCGGCATGCCGCACAAAAGAAAAGAGGGCCGTCGCCCCAAGCGCCGGGGCCTCAATGCCGCAGCCAGTTTCATGGGACGTGAGGCAGCTCCCTCATCCAGTCAACGCCCGCATCTGCTGCCGAATGACAGAGCAGGACTGTTCCGTAGACGCCGTGCCGCCCTTTTGAGGGCGGCATACAGCCCCAGAGCCGCCGCCACTGCCAGATCGCCATCCATATGACGATTAGCTTCGAGCATGAGGCAGGCAGCGCTGACGACGCTGCGCCGGGAGCAGGTTTGGCGAAGCCGCTTGTCGCGACGCGGATTAGTTATTCAGCAAATCTTTCAGCGCTTTTGCGGTTGGATGTAAGCGTCTTCGCAACGGCAACCTTGATGGTGGCGCCGGTCGCCGGATTGCGCACCTCTCGCTTAGGGTATCCTTGATCTTGAACTTGCATGAGCCGGGGTAGATGTTTCGGCTCAAGGCTGCCGCCGTGATCGAAGCAAAGATGGTTTCGACGATCGCTTTCGCCTGAGCTTTGGTCAGGTTCTGTTCGGATGCGAACTTGTCAGCGATTTCATTGGTTGGGGTCATGACGGTTCCCTCGTTAAACAGGGCAGCCTTCGATTGTCCGCGTTGTCGTGCGGTGATGTTCCCAGAGAGACGTTCTTGCCGGGGTTTCCACAAATTCTTGCCGGTTGATAGCCCTTCTTCCGTTTCTTGAGCAACAGTTCGAGAAAGCGCGATATCGCGTCTTTCTCATTGCCGAAGACCTCGGTCATTTCTCCGCCGGCTTTGCCGATCCTTCCCCAACTTCGTACCACGGCTATTTCTCCAAAAAGGGTGGGCCGGATCGCAAGCGTGTAATATCTGGCCATGTTCCTGCTGGCGTCGATCCTCTGGCAATAAAGCTGATAATGATGTGTGCCCATGCGCGCATGATCGGCGATGCTCTCGATTTGGTCCAACGAGACTTATGAATCGAAAACTCTTCTTCGATTCATTTATGTGATGGATGCCTATTTGCCAATTCGGCAGTATCCAGTAATTGTGAAGGGATAGGCGATGTGAAAAAATGCCGGTGACGATTGCCGAGCGAGCAAAGCGATGAATCAGATGGCCGGTTGTGCGCGAAAGGTGGTTGACGTCACTGGCGCTGATGATGGCAAGGAAATGACCGGCAGGTATGGAAAGCGGTCGGCGAGGCTGACCTGAACCGTCAGGGTTTCAGCTTGGCAAACCGGTTGGGCCTGGCCTGCATATCCATGTCCTTTCGTCTGAAATAGATTGCCCGCCCGCAGCGGATTGGACTGTGGCCCGGGACGATAATGATCTGCTCGTCCTTGCGCATCGATTGTGTGATCTCGTGGGGCATGATTAGAGGCCGGCGCTGGAATGTGATGTTTTCCGAGCGGGATGCTCTGTTCTTCGTATTCCAGCCCATATTGCGAGAACTGCCCTTGACTTCGACAGTCATCTCCCCGCATTGGGCTGAAACGTTGCGCGCGGTATCGAGTGCCTTGATCGCCGCGTAGCTTGCAAAGGCGCAGCCGTCGATCCACGACACCGCACCGTCTTTTCCGAAGTGCCGCTCCAGCTGGCCGACGGACTGGTACATCATCATCATGCTGACACCATACTTGCGACCGCGGTCGCGCGCCTCTTCAAGCACGCGCATATAGCCAAGCAGATCGACCTCGTCCAATATGAACAGCGCTCGCCTCGTGAACGCACCATCCGCTTCGATCATCGCGTTGATCAGCGCGCCGATGATTACCCGACCGATACCGGGATAGGACCGCAGGATCGATGCGGGGATATTGATAATAACGTCTTTCTTTCCGCCAGCGATCTCGCTCGATTTGAACGTGTTGCCGCAAACCAGGGCCGCGTAATTATCGAGCGACAGCCATTGCGTATCCTTCGACGCCGTCGAATAGACGCCTGAGAACGTTTGCTCGGTCATGTTCACAAAGACGCCGAGCGTTTCGCGGATGAAAGCCGACGAGGCGTGTTCCTGGACGTCGCGCAGCATGGCGAGCACGGAGGTTTCCGGCTCAGAGACGATCTGGCGCAGGCTGCGCAGGTTTCGCCGTCCTGCATATTCCGGTGACAGCATCACATGCGCCAGAAGACCAGTCAGTAGATTGTGCGCCTGCGATTGGAAGTAAGAGCCAGTCGACGATTCGAAGCGCAAGCTTTCCGAGAGTAACATGTGCGCGATGCCAACAATGTCCTCTTCCTTTTTTAGCGAGTGCTCAATGCCGTCGAGCACGTTAAATCCCATGATCGGATTTGACGGATCGAGCACAACGACCTCTCGGTCGAGTTTCTCTCTGCGGTGGTCAACGACCATCGGGGCGACCTCGGTGGACGGATCGAGGCAAATGAGCGGTCCTCTATATCTGAGCGCCGTCGGCACGACGTTGCTGGTGGTCTTGAAGCCACCGGAGCCCGCGAAGAAAAGCATGTGGGTCGAATCGAAATCCTGGGCGTAGGTCAGCAGCGGGGCTTTGCCACCGCGTCCCCAGGTGGCCGGATCGTTCGGATCGAACGGCAGCTCATGGACGAGCTCCTTGTCGACCCTGTAGCGCTCACCGATGACAATCTCGCCGTCATCGGGAAACAGCCGTGCCGCTGCCGACATCGGCAGCCAGTCGGCATCTCCGAATGTTCCTCGCCTGGCGCGCGTCACCTGTTCGGGCACGACGCTGGAGATGCGCGCCGCGACCGCGACCGCCATGAACCCCATCGTTGCGCCAAAGACCGCAATCATGTCGACGTATGACATCGCGCGATCCCAGGTTAGCACTCCGCTCTTTACGAGCGGCTGAAGGCGCCGGAATTCGCGTAGCCCGTAAAAGCCTGCCATCAGGACAAAGCTGAAAAAGCTTGCCAATGCTATGGGCCTTCGCAGATGAAGGGGCAGCGCCCAGACCGCCAGTAATCCAGCCAGCGGCCCGAACAAAAGGACCGGTAACGGTGACGCCCGAAGGAACCAGTATTGCGGCTTGCCAGTAATGCCGCTTGCCAGTTCAGGCCAGCGCCAGTGGGCGATGTAAAAGGTAAAACCCGTGACGACGATGGGAACGATCATAAGCAACAGGCTTGGATGGCGTTTGGCCTTTCCCTTCATTCCGGCGCCTTTTCAAAGCGATCTGACCCGCCGTCGAATGCCGCGGCTCTGAAGGCCAGCTCCCCGATATCGCACAGACGCCGATGTTCAGGTGTCCCCGGCACCAGCCGCTTCATTTCGAGAAGTCCACCAAGCAGGAAAGCCCGATCGGCGTTCGACAGGCCCGCGCGCACCACAATGCCGCCAAGCAGAAACCTTTCTCTTGCCTCCCTCTTTCGATCAGCTGTCATGAGAAACCTCCGTTTCCGCTTCAGACCCGCCACTTCCCTGTCCACGCAGCGAAGCCGGTGCGCCTGCAGATTGCGTCTTTTCGCCGTTGTGAAATCGCAACGCGATCTCTTCGAACATGCGATCGACCTCCTCATCGGCGATCTCCATCTCTGCCAATCCCGACTTCGCCGCCGCACGCGCAAAACGATCGGCTGATTTAGCTATCAAAGTTTTTCTTTTCGTCCGAAGCTTTTCGATTTGAGCATCAATATCCGTCAATACCGTTTTTGTTGTCATGAAGATGTACCCCGTGGCCTTTCTGAACATGCCATATCGCCATTTTACTAACTAGAAAATGATAGTAAAAAACGCTATCGTGCACAAGCCCCAAAAGTCGCTGTTGGAAATCCCAGCTGGTCCTACTTTTGGAAAAGCGGGATCGGTCTTGTCGGGACGATTGCTTTAAGGACGCAATATACGTCGCTGGTGCGACGTGCCTGGAAGGTCTGGAGATTTCAGTGGCGATCATGTTCGTCAGAGCGCAGGTGATCAGCAGGGGAGGTGGACGTAGCATCGTTTCCGCCGCCGCCTATCGTCACCGTGCCCGGATGATGGACGAGCAGGCCGGCACATCATTCAGCTATCGCGGCGGGGTGGCCGAACTGAAGCATGAGGAACTTGCGTTGCCGGACCAGATACCGGTCTGGCTGCGCACGACTATCGATGGAAAGAGCGTCGCTGCGGCCAGCGAGTCTATTTGGAACGCAGTTGACGCTTTCGAGACGCGTGCAGACGCGCAGCTTGCTCGCGAATTGATCATCGCGCTTCCGGAAGAGCTGTCCCGATCAGAGAACATCGCCCTGGTGCGCGAGTTCGTCCGGGACAATCTGACTTCCAAGGGCATGATCGGCGACTGGGTTTACCACGATAAGGATGGCAACCCGCACATCCACCTGATGACCGCGCTTCGACCTCTCACGGACGACGGCTTCGGGCCGAAAAAATTGCCGGTGCTTGGCACCGACGGCGAGCCGTTGCGGGTCGTCACACCTGGCCGACCGAAAGGCAAAATCGTCTACAAGGTTTGGGCCGGCGATAAAGAGACCATGAAGGCCTGGAAAATCGCCTGGGCTGAAACGACCAATCGGCATTTGGCGCTTGCCGGCCACGATATCCGCCTCGACGGGCGCTCCTACGCCGATCAGGGGCTCGACGGAATTGCCCAGAAACACCTTGGGCCGGAGAAGGCAGCGCTCGCCCGCAAGGGGATCGAGACTTATTTCGCGCCGGCTGATCTCGCACGCCGGCAGGAGATGGCTGACCGGCTTCTGACTGATCCTGGCCTGCTGTTGAAACAACTTGGCAACGAGCGTTCCACCTTCGATGAGCGTGACATCGCCAAAGCTCTGCACCGCTATGTGGACGACCCCGCCGATTTCGCCAAATTAAGCGCCAAGCTGATGGCCGCAGATGATCTCGTGCTGTTGAAGCCGCAACAGGCCGACCCGCAGACCGGCAGATTGGCCCAAGCTGCGGTCTTCACCACACGCGATATCCTGCGCACCGAATACGACATGGCGCAGTCGGCGGACGCTCTGGCCCTGCGCAAGGGCTTCGGCATCGCCGAAGTGAAAATTGCCGCGGCCGTCAGAGCCGTAGAATCCGCCGATCCGGAAAATCGCTTCAAGCTCGATCGCGAGCAGTTGGAGGCCGTCCATCATATCGCCGGCGACAATGGCATGGCGGCTGTGGTGGGGCTTGCCGGTGCCGGCAAATCGACGCTGCTGGCCGCGGCGCGCGTCGCGTGGGAGAGCGACAGTCTGCGTGTTTTCGGGGCGGCACTTGCCGGAAAGGCTGCCGAAGGGTTGGAGGACAGTTCCGGCATCAGATCTCGCACGCTCGCCTCGTGGGAAATGGCTTGGGAGAACGGACAAGATCTGCTGGATCGGCGGGACATCTTTGTCATCGATGAAGCCGGCATGGTCTCGTCGCGGCAGATGGCACGTGTGCTCAGGCGCGCCGAGGACGCCGGGGCCAAGGTGGTTCTCGTTGGTGACGCGATGCAGCTACAGCCGATCCAGGCCGGTGCCGCCTTCCGGGCCATTTCCGAGCGGATTGGGTCTGCCGAACTTGCCGGCGTGAGGCGCCAGCGTGAAGAGTGGGCACGGCAGGCCTCCCGTTTTTTCGCCCGAGGTAAGGTCGAGGATGGGCTCGACGCTTATGCGCAGCGGGGCCATATCGTGGAGTTGGAGAGCCGGGATGAAGCTGTGGACCGCATCGTTACCGACTGGACGAGCGCTCGCCGCGACCTCATCCAGAAAAATGCAGATCAAGGACAGCCTGTCCGCTTGCATGGTGACGAGCTGCTCGTTCTCGCCCATACAAATCACGACGTGAAGCGACTCAATGCAGCGCTGCGCAACGTCATGAAAAATGAAGGCACACTGACCGTCTCTCGTGAATTCCAGACCGCACGAGGCGTACGGGAGTTCGCCGGTGGCGACCGGATCATCTTCCTCGAAAACGCAAGGTTTCTTGAACCGCGCGCGCGAAAGCTTGGCCCCCAATATGTCAGGAACGGCATGCTCGGCACGGTCGTCTCTACCGGCGGCCCGTACGGCGATCCGCTGTTATCCGTCCGTCTCGATAATGGCCGGGATGTCGTCATCAGCGAAAACAGCTATCGGAGTGTCGATCACGGCTATGCCGCGACCATTCACAAGTCCCAGGGCGCGACTGTCGACAGGACTTTCGTGCTCGCAACCGGCATGATGGATCAGCATCTGACCTATGTGTCGATGACGCGCCATCGCGATCGGGCCGATCTTTATGCTGCCCGCGAGGACTTTGAGCCGGAGCCGGAATGGGGGAAAAGATCCCAGGTTGATCAAGCCGTCGGCGTCACGGGCGAGCTGGTCGGAACCGGTAATGCGACGTTCCGGCCACAGGAAGAGGATACCGATCAAAGCCCCTACGCCGATGTGAAAACGGACGACGGAATCGTGCATCGCCTCTGGGGCGTGAGCCTGCCGAAGGCCCTGGAGGAGGCCGGCGTGTCGGAAGGTGACACGGTGGCGTTGCGAAAGGATGGCGTCGAACGGGTGACGGTGACGATACCCGTCATCGATAAGAAAACTGGAAAGAAGAGGTTCGAGGAGCGTACCGTCGATCGAAACATCTGGACTGCCAAGCAGATCGAATCGGCAGAGGTTCGCCAGCAGCGCATCGAGCAGGAGAGCTACCGGCCGGAGCTATTCAAGCAATTGGTGCAGCGTCTTGGCCGCTCCGGTGCAAAGACGACGACCCTCGATTTCGAGAGCGAGGCCGGCTACCGGGCGTACGTCCGGGATTTTGCCCGCCGGCGCGGCATCGAGACACTTTCCGGGGTCGCTGCCTGGATGGAGGACGGGGTGGGACGGCAGCTGGCGTGGCTGGCGCAGAAGCGCGAGCAGGTGTCGAGGCTTTGGGAGCGGGCAAGCGTGGCGCTCGGTTTTGCGATCGAACTTGAAAAACGCTTTTCCTATAATGAGGAACGTGCCGAAACCCTCACATCCCAAGTTCCGACTGATCGACAATATCTGATTGCGCCGACAAGATTGTTTTCCCGTGGGGTTTACGAAGATGCCCGTCGCGCTCAGCTCAGCTCGGACCGCTGGAAGGAGCGAGAAGCGATTCTTCGGCCGGTTTTGCAAAAAATTTATCGCGATCCCGTAGGCGCGCTCGCCAGATTGAGCGCGCTTGCCTCCGACGCGCGGATTGCGCCCCGCGAGCTTGCCGAGAATCTTAAAGCCTCGCCGCAGCGTCTCGGCCGTCTGCGTGGATCGGATCTTTTGGTTGATGGACGTGCGGCTCGCTCCGAACGCGATGCGGCGGTGTCTGCGTTGTCGGAATTGCTGCCGCTGGCACGTGCCCACGCCACAGAGTTCCGCCGGCAGGTTGAACGATTTGGCATTCGCGAGGAGCAACGTCGCGCCCATATGTCGGTGTCGATTCCGGCACTTTCGAAACCGGCTATGGCGCGACTTGCCGAAATCGAAGCCGTGGGCGAGCGCGGTGGCAAGGATGCCTACAAGACGGCCTTCACCTACGCTGCGCACGATCGCCGTCTTGTTCAGGAGGTGAAGGCGGTCAACGACGCTCTCACCGCCCGCTTCGGATGGTCCGCATTTACCGATAAGGCAGACGCTAGCGCCGAGCGCAACGTGGTCGAGCGGATGCCCGAGAATATTGCGCCGGATCGTCGCGAAAAGCTCGGGCGTTTATTTGCCGCCGTGCGCGGCTTTGCAGAGGAACAGCATCTTGCCGAAATGAAAGATCGCTCCAAGATCATCGCTGGTGCAAGCGTCGTGCCGGGGCAAGAGACGGTGCGGGTTCTGCCAATGCTTGCAGCTGTAACGGAATTCGAAACCCCGATCGACCAGGAAGCGCGGAAGAGGGCGCTCTCTGTCCGTCACTACCATCAAAATCGCACTTCCCTTATTGGCGCAGCCGAGCGTATCTGGCGCGATCCGGCAGGTGCCGTGGGAAAGATCGAGGAGCTGATCCTGAAGGGCTTTGCAGGCGAGCGGATCGCCATGGCTGTTGCCAATGATCCCGCAGCCTACGGTGCGTTGCGAGGCTCCGGCCGTGTCATGGACAAATTGCTCGCAGCCGGCCGCGAGCGGAAAGAGGCTCTGCAAGCCATTGCGGAGGTGGCAAGCCGCGTTCGATCACTCGGGATGTCGTGGGTTGGCGCCTTGGACACGCAGGTTCGCGCTGTCTCGGAAGAGCGCCGGTGTATGTCGATCGCCATTCCCGGGCTGTCGCAGGCGGCGGAGGACGCGCTGAGAAATCTGTCGGCGGCGATGAAGGAAAAGAACGGTAGGCTCCACGTCGCAGCGGGCGCGCTTGATGCCGCCATTAGTAACGAATTTGCAACCGCCAGCCGCGCGCTCGACGATCGCTTCGGCCGCAACGCCATCCTGCGTGGAGAGAGGGATGTTATCAATCGGGTCTCGCCTGCTCAGCGTCGCGCGTTCGAGGCGACGCGGGAACAGTTGAAGGTGCTGCAGCAGGTTGTCCGCATGCAGGCAAGCCAGAACATCGTAGCAGAGCGCCAACAGCGTGTCCTCGAACGCGCCCGCAGCGTTATCCGCTAAAACCAATCAACCGAAAGGAGATGAATGGCTGAACAGAAATTTTCATACGACGCAAACGCCGGCGTTGGGGTCCCGCCGAGACGGGCTGCTGCGGGCTTAGCCCCACTCAGCAGAACTTAACTATTGCCAATCCCGATTCCGTCTAGAACCCGTTCGCCCGTAGAAAACAGCGCGTGAAGGACGAAGCCCGTGCTGGAGAGAGTTCAAATCATGGCGAGGAGCAGCGAGCCGGTCCGTTGTCGCCAAAGAGATATGAGAGCATTTTCCGTAGCGGCATGCAGGGTCTAAGAGATAGGCCTTCACCTTGAAAAAGGATCGCACACGCCGATCAAGGAAGTCTACCAAGTTCAACGGCCAGAGTTCGAGCTGAGGCGCATCACCTTTCCCTTCCGCAGTCTTGATTGCGGCGGCGGTGGTGTTCGCGGCTTTCGTCCTAGCAGCGATGTACTCCTGCTGGAATTTGATCGGCTCGTCGGGCTCGTACGTAGTCGCACACCTAGAGGACCGGACTTCCAATCCAGCGTCGGAAGCAGCTTCTGCACGTAGTGCATCTCGCCTTTCCCGACCTGTATATCATCTGACTATCCGCCAGATGATATGGATTGAAAAGGCGGCCCCAACTTATCGTTCTTGACGGCGGCTGCCGGCAAAACTAGCCGCGCAAAACTTGATCGGGCCGGGTCAACGATCTGCATTACCAGCGACGGTCTGCGCACGTACCGCCCGAAGCGCCTCGTAAAAAGACAAGGCTTCTTATCGGAAACACGCTGCGTCCCTTGGAGAACGTCGCCGCGTCATCCCTTTGATGCTGGCGTCGAGTTCTCGAGGTCAATACGCGCAATTTCCGCATTTCATGGTCAGACAGTTTAGGCCCATTGGGCTTTCGAAGCAGTCTCTGTGTTTCGATCAACGTCCTGTTTGACACAGCGGGCACGGCCAGAACGTATTGCAAATTGGAAGGACAACTGCCTGAAGCGGCCCTTTCTTTATGGCGGCCTGATGGGAACGGCGTGTGTGGAACTCATCATCGTCTGACTGCAACCGTAGTCCACTCGCGATGTGCCGGATACATTTTGCAACCAAAATCGCGATATTATTCAAGATAGCGTTGTCCAGCATAACCTTGGCGAGCAGCTTCCCTAGTGAGATACGAGGGTTCGATACCCTCACGCGCTCCAGCGACATTTCCAACAAGATCAACAAGCTTCAAAAGGTGCCGATTTATCAGCGCTTTTGCGGCCCTCGAGTCAGGTCGTGCAACGGTACGCACCAACATCCAGCACTTTCTGAGCTGCCTGGGCGCTGTCACGTTTACACACTTCCGCCGACTATTAGTGTGGCCTGTGCGGCGCGAAATGTATCCTCCATTGGCTTGTGATTACCGAGGCCTTCGAGGGCGTAGCCATTGAGAAACTGACGTCCAGCAAACAGATTGCGGTCGACGGGGGGCAGGCCGGCATCCTCGCAAACCTCTTGCCAATGTTCGGCGATGGTCGTGATCTGGTGTTCGATCAGAGCGGCGGCTTCGGCCTCTTTCAGGTGATAGTCGGGCGCGGCAGCGAGCAAGGTGGCGAGCGTGCTGGCGCGGTCCTCGCCTTTGATGAGCATGGCCTGCGTGGCTTCACTACCGGTGCGGCCCTGCGGGCAGATGTCATAGGCCGGCGTGAGTGTCAGCATCCTGCCGTCCCAGAAGGCGGCGTGGTTGCGAGCATGGTCGTCGGTATTGCCGCACAGCACGTTGAAGCAAATCCGCCCGTAGAGCTCCTTGAGCGTGTCCTTGGGGTCAGTAAAGCGGTGGCGGACGAGTTCGGCGAGGTCTTCGTATGAGGCATAGCGGGCCATCATTTCATCAAGACCAAGCATAGTCAGGGCCGAGACCATGGCGTGCCTCGTCCAGCCATCTGTTGTGTGCGTACGATCGAAGCGCTCAATAAGCAGCACGTCCTTATTGCCGGCGCGGGTGATTGACACAGACGCGGCGTTGAGACCGCAGGCCGCTGCAAGCTTCATCGCGATGAATTCGGCCTTCACGACGCTGTAGGTGTCAGAGGTTGCGGAGAATTTGGCGATGTATTTCTTTGCGTCGTTATCAATTAGTGCCTTGGGGCGTGCGCCGCCAATTGACGTGCCGTGATTGAGGGCCTGGTCGAGTGCCGGGGACAGGGAGACGCCTTTTTCGATGAGGGCGACCGCTTCCATGAGCTCGTCTAGTGAGGCTTGTGCGGCAAGGCGCGGGGTATACTCTGTGGCCGATCCCTGAAAATCGAGGGCGCCAATCCGGTCGGAGCCTGACTGGAGCAAGAAGGTCAGCTCGCTGATCTCGGGTACGCCCGCAGCATCAGGTTTCTTACCCGTCAGCCTGTTGATGATAACACGGCGCCCCCAGGCATCCGGCGAGCCGTCGCGAATGCAACTGGCCATGGTCAGGCCGTTGATGGGCGCGATGACTCCTTCCCGCAGGGGGAGTTCAGGCTCGTAGATGGGAATGGCGCTCTTACGGCGGCGGTAGCTGGCACCGTAGGTATAGAGCAGGTGGTCACCGTCCTGGTCGAGGCGACCGGCTACCACCGGTTCTGTTGCCCCCGGCAGCCACATCCATACGAAGGCTTCAGTAGGGGCTGCCTTAGAAGTCATCATCTACCTTCTTCACGGTGTGGCGGACACTTTTGGGAAGCAGGGTTAGTTTTTCGTCGAGGCGGACATTGTGCATCTGGAGATTGCGCTCGTCGTAGTCGAATAGGCGCACTCCGACAATGGAAGCGACCTCGAAGACGATGCCGATCTCAGGGCCGGGCGCGCCTTTTTCGATGCTTGATAGGGTGGTACGGCTGATGCCAGCGCGGTCCGCCAGTTCCTGCGCGGTCAGGCCGCGCTCGGCGCGGCCGACGCGGATCAGTTTGCCTAGCATGGCGAGCGCCAAATGGGTGACTCTGGAGTAGCTTCTTTGACGGGGCACGATCTACCTGCATGTTCATCAGAATGGACGGGCGATACGCTTATGACCATAATTATGCGCATTTAGCCCTGAAATCGGTGAATAGTCAAGTTTCGTTCATTTTATTGGCCATAAGGGTCGTTTGCGATCATAATTTTATACAAATTTTGCTTGAGACGACCGTGAGGCGGTCACCCGTCGCCCTTAGCTTGTAAGGGCGACGGACGGCTCCAGAAGCAGAACGTTAGCTGTCCCGGATTTGATGTGATTTACAAGAAATTACACGGCTTCACAGCTGCAGAACATGGGCGACATCGCCATTATCGGCCGATTTCGTTCCGGGACTAAGATTATGAAGCCCACGCCGACCAAGGCCGCCACGAACGCTTGCAGGATGGTGAGCGATGTGGGGCGCGGAGCTGCACAGGATCGAGCAGCATGACCGACCGATGGTGATCTTACTTAGTGTAGAAGAAGATGAACTGTTTAACCGCTGCTTGGCTAAGATTGACAAGGTCAGCAAAGGAGTTGTTCAACGCGGCTGAAGCTAAAGGGCTTGCGATGCCGATGCCGCCACACAGCAACAAGAATTCAGAGTAGCTCGCGCGATCTCATTGACGCCGGTTGGGCCGTTCAGGACAAGAAGGCCATCGATGTCTTTCCGCGAAAGCTGAGAGGCTACCTGATCGGTTGCGGGCGCTGACTCTCTTGGGGGCGGTCACGCCGAAGGCTCGTCACGACAAAATTCCATTCGAGCTTCAAGTTTTGATGTCTGGGAATCTTTGAAAACGCTGCCTGCAGCACGGACCGCATCCCAAGGTGTGTTAACGGGTCCTCGGCCTCCACATAAAGCTGAAGGCCACCGACTGCATGGGTGATGATGGTGCGACCGGAGGCTACGGCGAGAAGTCTGTCCGTCGTCGAATGATTTGAGACTTTTTGGGCTCTGGAAGAATGGAGTTTCCGGCTCGGGTAGCTGGTTAA
>NZ_QLNF01000022.1:0-26563 GCF_003261015.1 Agrobacterium sp. MS2
CCCTCGACGAGCTCGCCATAGGCGAGGTCGTCTGCTCCGATCCGATCGGAGACGAAGGAAGAGTCCAAGAGTTCAGGATCGAGATCGATGATCGTCTCGCCGGTAATCTGCTGCTCGGCCTGCGCGACTTTCTCGCGCAGCTCGCTCAACGAGCTAATCATCGATCGCGACGCCCCATGCGTCGCGTAGCCAGGCGTCGCGCGCCGTTCGGTGCCCGAATTTGCCGGCGACGTTATGTTTGCGAAAACATCTTTACGTGCCATTGAATGACGCCTCAGTTTTGATCAAACCGCTGTTTTCGCTTCGAGAAATCACAGTTTGTACCGCTGACAATTTACTAAGCATGGCGTCTCCCCCATGCCTTCTGTAGGAGTTCGATGACTTCGTTGTTCACGGCATCCATCGATTCCCGCGCACGGTCGTATGTGGACGCTGTGAACTGCGCGCGCTCAACCTCATACAGGCTCTGCTTCGTCAAACCTGCGTCCGATACAGCAGTCGACTTAACCATGTGGTTTTTCATCATCTGCTGCGCAAACATCGACTGCATGAAGCCGACCATCTGCTGTTGCGGGATATCGGTGGGCTCGTAGCGAGTCACGAGATAGCGGAACCAGTCGAGCGACACGTCGACACCCACGCTCTCGACACTCTTGAGGATCTCACCAAGCATCAGCAGGAACTGGGACATCGACATGATGTCGAGCATCTGGGGATGCACTGTGATAAGGACCGATGTTGCTGCCGTCAGTGCTGTCAGCGTCAGATAACCGAGCTGGGGAGGGCAGTCGACCACGACGACGTCATATTGGTCATCGACCTCGGCCAACGCATCGCCGATGCGAGTGTAGAAAAGTTTGCCGGCAGTCGAATCCTTGCGCTGCATAGCAATCGGAGTGTCATACTCGTATTCTTGCAGTTCGAGGTTGGCTGGCACCACATCCAGATTTGGAAAGTTCGTGGGCTGGATAACATGTTTGATTGACTTGCGCTGATCGTCGTAACGCAATGCCTCGTAGAAAGACTTCTTCTCATCCAGCTCCGGCTGGATGCCGTAGAGCGCAGTGAGGGAGGCCTGGGGGTCGAGATCAACCGCAAGCACTCGATAGCCCTTCAGGGCGAGGAACTGCGCAAGGTGAGCAGATGTCGTGGTCTTTCCCGAGCCGCCCTTGAAGTTGACGACCGCGATGACCTGCAGCTTTTCATGGGCCTGGCGATGTGGAACACGATCGAGATGTTGGCGAAGCTCGTTGACCTGGGCGGCAGTGTAATAGCGACGGCCGGTCGACGTGGTGGTCGGCTCCACGCCTTTTCCCTGCAGGTGGAGCTTCTTTAGATAACTCTGCGAGACCCCGACAAAATCGGCGACTTCCGCCAGTGAAAATTGGCGGAGGGTCTTTTGAGCATTCGGCGGAAATTTCTCCTGCCTTAGCATGTCAAGCTTCGAGGAAATATCCCCGCCCTGTGCGAGGATAGTATCCGCGAAACTCGTCACTTTCTCCAAAGCGGCCATTTTCACGTTCATTTAGCTAATCGCCTTCAGTCACGATAATCATAAGGATTTTGTCCAATTATCGTGACAATCACCCGATTCCCAGATCATGGCAAGGAAAATAGGGTAAACAAACCCTTAACTCGCTTCGGGGGGTTCTAACGGAAATTCCCGAGACATGAGCATTTCTCAACAAGATTAGCGACTTAGCGACAACGCCAGCTCTGCCGCCCCTGTGGAGACTACCAGTTTTGATAGTCAGATTTTGTCACCGATCGGCGATCAGGTCGGGTGAACGCGGGGGCTATCCTGAGAATCGGTCGCTACCACTTTTGATAGTAGCAGCCTGAGTCCGAACATCGCAAATCTCCCTGTATCCAGCAGAGGAGCACTATCGATGGCTGTGCAAGGCAGACGAGAAAGCGAGCAAACGGAACGGCTAAAGCACCTGTCAGTCGGGAGGGGAGGGCACCAATGACGCAGCACCGGTCCCTACCTCGGTTGATTCGGAAACTGCAGGAAGCATTGGGAGATCAGATCTGCATAGCGCTCGACGATCCGAGTGTCGTCGAGATCATGCTGAACCCCGACGGCAAGCTGTTTATCGAGCGGCTCGGTCATGGCATCACGCCGGCAGGCGATATGCGGCCCGGCTCTGCGGAGATTGTTATCGGCAGCGTGGCCCACGTTCTTGATTCGGAAGTCGATGACGCGCACCCGATCGTGTCGGGAGAGTTGCCGATCGGTGGACACCGCTTCGAAGGGCTATTGCCGCCCGTCGTTTCCGCACCGTCGTTTACGATCCGGCGGCGCGCATCCCAGCTCATACCGCTCGATGCCTATGTGACAAAGAAGGTGATGACGGCCAAGCAGGCCGAAATCATTCGAACCGCAGTGAAATCTCGACTGAACATCGTCGTATCCGGTGGGACCGGGTCAGGCAAAACCACGCTCGCCAATGCGATCATCGCGGAAATCGTCGAGCACGCACCGGAAGACCGTTTGGTCATTCTGGAAGATACGGCGGAGATCCAATGTTCAGCCGCAAATTCAGTTGCCCTGCATACGAGCGACGAAATCGACATGGCGCGCCTCCTGAAAAGTACCATGCGCCTTCGACCGGACCGGATCATCGTCGGTGAGGTGCGTGATGGCGCCGCGCTCACCCTGCTGAAAGCATGGAACACAGGCCATCCTGGCGGCCTTTGCACGATCCATTCGAATACCGCCCGGTCGGCGCTCCAGCGCCTTGAGCAACTGACAGCGGAGGCGAGCCAGCAGCCGATGCGGGTCGTGATCGGCGATGCGGTCGACCTCGTGATCTCCATCGAACGAACAGCCCGCGGACGCCGGGTGAGCGACATCCTGCATGTCACTAAATTTGCATGTGGCCAATATCAGACAGAATCCCACGGAGAGGAACCAAGAAATGCAGCTTAATCGGAACGCGGGAACCTTCGCTGGATTGACGATCGCGGCGGTTTTCCTGGCATCACCAGCGCTTGCGAGCTCGGGTGGAAGCCTTCCCTGGGAAGGTCCGCTCGAACAGATCCAGCAGTCGATTACTGGACCGGTCGCTGGCTACATCGCGCTCGCGGCCGTGGCGATTGCCGGTGGTATGCTTATCTTCGGTGGCGAATTAAACGATTTTGCCCGCAGGCTGATGTACGTCGTGCTGGTAGCCGGGATCCTGCTAGGGGCAACGACGATCGTGGGCTTGTTCGGTGCGACGGGCGCTTCGATCGGAACTCCACTTGAAGAGCAGTTGGCTGCTCCGATGGCTGCAGGGGAGGGGAGGGATGCCTGACGGCTATTCAGGTCTGCAACGTAACCGTATCCACCGGGCACTGTCGCGACCGAATCTCCTGCTTGGGGCGGACCGCGAACTCGTTTTGATCACCGGTCTTGCTGCCATCATTTTGATCTTTGTCGTCCTCACGGTCTATTCGGCACTATTCGGGGTCGCGGTTTGGATCTTCATCGTTGGTCTGCTTCGACTGATGGCGAAATCCGACCCGCTGATGCGGCGCGTCTACGTCCGCCACATCTCCTATAAGCCCTATTACAAATCAACGTCTGCGCCCTGGCGCCGGTACTGAGGAAGCGAACATGGTTGCCCTCAAACGTTTTCGCTCGACTGGACCCTCCTTTGCTGATCTCGTTCCTTACGCAGGAATGGTCGATAACGGCGTGATGCTATTAAAGGACGGCAGCCTGATGGCTGGCTGGTACTTCGCGGGTCCCGACTCTGAAAGCGCCACAGATCAGGAGCGCAACGAACTCTCACGGCAAATTAACGCCATCCTATCGCGTCTCGGCTCCGGCTGGATCATCCAGGTAGAAGCGGTTCGCGTCCCGACGGTAGACTATCCAGCTGAGGACAGGTCTTTTTTCCCCGACCCCGTAAGCAAGGCAATCGAGGCGGAGCGCCGGGCGCATTTCGCGCGTGAGAAGGGGCATTTTGAGAGCAAGCATGCGATCATCCTGACCTACCGTCCGCTCGAGTCAAAGCGCACGAGCCTTAGCAAGTACATTTATTCCGATGAAGAGAGCCGGAAGCGATCTTATGCTGACACGGCTCTCTTCCTGTTCAAGAACTCGATCCGAGAGATCGAGCAGTATTTGGCGAACACGTTGTCGATCCGCCGCATGCAAACCAACGAAACTTTGGAGAGGGGAGGGGCGAGGAGGGCGCGTTACGACGAGCTTCTTCAATTTATCCGTTTCTGCATCACCGGTGAGAACCACCCCGTCCGGCTCCCCGATATCCCGATGTATATCGACTGGGTCGCGACGGCGGAGCTTGAGCACGGTCTTACGCCACGCGTGGAAAACCGGTTCCTCGGCGTCGTCGCCATCGATGGCCTTCCGGCGGAAAGCTGGCCAGGGATACTCAACAGCCTTGACCTCATGCCGCTCACCTATCGCTGGTCGTCTCGCTTCATTTTTCTCGATGCTGAGGAGGCAAGGCAGAAACTGGAGCGCACCCGCAAGAAATGGCAGCAAAAGGTCAGACCCTTCTTCGACCAGCTTTTCCAGACGCAGTCCCGGTCCGTCGATCAGGATGCCATGACCATGGTTGGCGAAACCGAAGATGCGATCGCCCAGGCTTCATCGCAGCTCGTCGCTTATGGTTATTACACGCCGGTGATTATTCTGTTCGATGTTGATCGAGAAGCGCTGCAGGAAAAAGCGGAAGCAGTTCGCCGCCTGATCCAGGCTGAGGGTTTCGGTGCGCGCATCGAAACCCTCAACGCCACGGACGCCTATCTCGGCAGCCTGCCCGGCAACTGGTATTGTAATATCCGCGAACCGCTGATCAACACGAACAATCTCTCCGACCTTGTGCCATTAAACTCGGTCTGGTCTGGCTCTCCATTTGCCCCTTGCCCGTTCTATCCGGAAAACTCTCCGCCGTTGATGCAGGTTGCCAGCGGCTCCACCCCCTTCCGTCTTAACCTACACGTCGACGACGTCGGCCATACCTTGATTTTCGGCCCAACCGGCTCGGGTAAGTCCACTCTTCTCGCGCTGATCGCCGCCCAGTTCCGTCGCTATGAGCACGCGCAGATTTTCGCCTTCGATAAGGGTCGGTCACTCGAACCGCTCACCCTTGCGTCCGGCGGCAATCACTACGAGATTGGATCCGATCGGGACGGCGAGGGGTCACAGCTCGCTTTTTGCCCGCTTGAAGATCTTGCGAGTGACGAAGATCGAGCCTGGGCGTCGGAATGGATCGGAACGCTTGTCGCACTTCAAGGTGTCAACATCACCCCCGATCATCGCAACGCTATCTCGCGTCAGATCATGCTCATGGCGCTCTCTAATGCACGGTCGCTATCCGACTTTGTTTCCGGTGTTCAGATGCGCGAGATCAAGGATGCGCTGCACCACTATACGGTCGACGGCCCTATGGGCCATCTCCTCGATGCCGAGCAGGACGGGTTGACGCTTCGCGCCTTCCAGACGTTCGAAATCGAGCACCTCATGAACATGGGCGAACGTAATCTTGTACCAGTGCTTACCTATCTCTTCCGACGGATCGAAAAGCGACTCGATGGCTCGCCGAGCCTGATCGTCCTCGATGAAGCCTGGTTGATGCTCGGACATCCGGTATTCCGGGACAAGATCCGGGAGTGGCTGAAGGTGCTGCGAAAGGCCAACTGCGCGGTTGTCCTGGCGACGCAATCGATTTCCGACGCGGAGCGATCCGGCATCGTCGACGTGCTAAAGGAATCCTGCCCGACAAAAATCTGCCTTCCCAACGGAGCTGCGAGAGAAACTGGCACGCGCGAGTTCTACGAGAGGATTGGTTTCAACGAGCGACAGATCGAGATCGTCGCAAATGCCATTCCGAAACGTGAATACTACGTAACGTCTCCGGATGGCCGACGGATTTTCGACATGTCGCTCGGCCCAGTCACGCTTTCTTTTGTCGGCGCCTCGGGCAAAGCCGACCTAGCCCGTATCAGGGCGCTCTTGTCGACCCATGGGAAGGACTGGCCGAGCCAGTGGCTCATTGAAAGGGGAATGCAACCACTATGAGTAAAACAAGCAGAATTCTGGCTATCCACAGGGCGTTACTTGCTTCCGCCGTTGCCGCCGGCCTCGCCATATCACCTAGCCCGTCGTTCGCAAGCGGCGCGGTCACGGGCGCAACCGAAATGACCCAGATGCTTAACAACGGCGAACTGATTTCACTGGTCGGACAATCGACGGAGCAGATTAACAATCAGATTACGCAGATCACGCAGCTCGCCGAGCAAATCCAGAACCAGCTGAACATCTATCAGAACATGCTGCAGAATACGGCACAGCTCCCCAATCACATCTGGGGTCAGGTCGAGGGAGATCTCAGCCAGCTCCAGAACATAGTCAAGCAGGGTCAGGGCATCGCATTTTCGATGGCCAATGCCGACGACCTCCTGAAGCAGCGCTTCAAGAGTTACGCCGATCTCAAGACCGGTCTCCCGAACGCCGACAGCTTTTCGTCCACCTATCAAACCTGGTCAGACACGAACAGGAATACGATTTCCAGCACACTAAAAGCCGCAAGCCTGACCGCCGAGCATTTCGACACGGAAGAGGAAACAATGGGCCAGTTGCGATCCATGTCTCAGTCGGCGGATGGCCAGATGAAGGCGCTGCAGGTTGGTCACCAGATCGCTGCCCAACAGGTGGCGCAAATGCAGAAGCTGCGCGGCATCGTTTCCCAGCAGACCACGATGATGGGAACCTGGCTACAAAGCGAGCAGACCGACAAAGACCTCGCGCAGGCCCGCCGCGAGAAATTCTTCAATTCGAATGTCCAGTCCGTTCCGACCGGCCAGAAAATGGAGCCGCGTTGGTGAACCGTTCGGTAATAATCATTTCCATTTGTGCCGCGATAGCCGGCATTGCCACCGTTGCGGCCGTCGTTGTGATCCGTGACGAAAGTGCGGCTGCACCGCAAATGAGTGAAGAACAGCGAGCGGCCCGGGAAAAGTTCTTTGGCGTCCCAAAGGAACCTGCTCCGATCGAGAAGGGCCAGGAGATGCGGCCAAGATGGTGACCCCGGCGGTTAGACGCAGCTTTGTGATCACTGGAGTTGTCTGCCTCATCACGGCAGTCCCGGCCTTTGCTCAGCAAGGGCAGGTGTTGACCGAACTCGAAAATCAGGTCTCAGCGGCGGCCAAGGGGTGGGAAACCACGGTCATGGACGCGGCGAGATCCCTGTTCTGGATCCTCGCTGGGATCGAGGTGGGAATAGCTGCCGTTTGGCTTGCGATCCAGGCCGCATCTTTGGATAGCTGGTTTGCCGAGCTGGTCCGCCGTATCATGTTCATCGGCTTCTTCGCCTTTGTGCTGACGCAAGGCCCAACCTTCGCAAAGGCGGTTGTCGATAGCCTGTTCCAGATCGGTGCTGGCGGCGGATCAGCCTCGCCGGCCGAGGTGTTCGACGCCGGCATCCGCGTCGCTTCCCAAATGTCCGAGCAGGCAAAATTTGGGGTCTTTGAAGATAACGCGCTGGCAATTGCTGCAGTCCTGGCGATGGGTATCGTCGTGATCTGCTTTTCGCTCGTCGCTGCCATCTTCGTCTCGGTGATGGTCGAGATGTATGTCGGCCTGCTTGCCGGCATGATCATGCTTGGCCTTGGCGGATCTTCTTTCACCAAGGACTTCGCTGTCCGATATCTGGTCTATGCATTCGGCGTAGGAATGAAGCTTATGGCGCTGGTCATGATCGCCAAGATTGGCTCGAACGTCCTGCTGGGCTTGGCCCAAGCGCCGACTGCGACCAGTGATCAGTTCATCACCACCCTTGCCATCGCAGGCATTTCCGTCGTGGTCTTCATCATCGCGATGTACGTGCCGAACATCATGCAGGGCTTGGTTCAGGGCGCGTCAGTGTCTGGTGGAATGGAAACCGTCCGCCACGGCGGGCAGGCCGCGTCGTTTGCGGCTGGCGGCGCGTTTCTCGGGGCGGGTGCTATCGGCGCTGGCTTTGCAGCCGCGCAGGCCGCCCGAGCAGGCGGTTCCTCTGCTGCAGGCTCCGTGCTGAAGGGAATGGGCGCGAGCTTCAGTTCCGGCGCGATGGCCGCGGGATCCGCAGCGAAGGAAAAGGCGATCGGATCGCCAGGCGCCTATGCCGGCTCACTCTTGGGGCTCGCCAACGCAAAGCTGCAGGAGAGCCGGTCCGGGCATGCCAGCCCACCGCCTGCACCTGAACGAAATGACAAATAATTTTCAAAAGATTGGATTGATTGATGGCCGCAGACCGTGCCCCAGATAACCCGTATCTTGCCGCCCGCCAAGAGTGGTCGGAACGCTATGGGTCCTATGTCAAAGCCGCTGCGGCATGGCGCGCGGTCGGCATCCTCGGACTGACGATGGCGGTGATCGGTTTCGGTTACGCGCTCTATCTCAGTTCGCAGGTGAAGCTCGTTCCGTACGTGATCGAAGTCGACAAGCTTGGAAATGCGGTGAACGCCGGATTCCCGCAGCAGATCGAATATGCCGATGCCCGGGTTGTTCGCGCGACGCTCGGCAATTTTGTCACGTCGTTCCGTAGCATCACCCCGGACGCCGTTGTCCAGAAGCAATACATCGATCGCACCTACGCCTTGCTTAGGACCTCGGACCCATCCACCGAAAAAATCAATTCGTGGTTCAGGGGCAACTCGCCCTTCGAACGTGCGAAATCGGCCACGGTTGCGATCGAAGTGAACAACATCGTCGCCTTGTCAAACCAGACCTATCAGATCGACTGGACCGAATATGAGCGGGACCGGAAGGGCAAAGAGACAGGGACACGGCGCTTTCGCGGGATCGCCACGGTCGCGCTCACTGCACCGCAGGACGAGGCCATAATTCGGCTAAACCCGATCGGGCTCTACATCCGCGATTTCGACTGGACCGCGCAGCTCTAGGAGCAGGGGAAAATTTCATGATGAGGATTGGATTTCTGGCGGCCACCGCCTGGCTGGCCGTAACACCGTATGCTGCTGCTGCGGATTCGCAAGGCATGACCTATAAGGAAGCGAAGGGAACGGGCCTGTCGGGTAGTTGGAGAGGGTCGACCGGCCTTGTCACACGGGGAGCGGATGGGAAGGTGATTTTTCTCTACGGAGAGACCCAGCCGTCCGTCGTGTGTTCGCCCCTGCAGGTATGCGACATCGAACTTCAAGGTGGTGAGATCGTAAGGGACGTTTTGGTCGGTGACACCGTTCGGTGGAAGGTTGAGCCGGCGACATCAGGCGCCGCCAACGGTCAGGCGATCCATCTCGTCGTCAAGCCATCGGAACCGGGACTGGTGACATCGATGGTGGTAACAACCTCCCGGCGCACCTACCACATCCAGCTCAAATCCCATCCGACGCAGTATATGGCAAGAGTTGGCTTCGAATATCCCGAAGACGTTTCCACCAAGCTTGCCGACATCAACGCGAGGCTCGAGACGGGCGGCATCCCTGGCTCAGCGCCCGACAAGCTGAATTTCTCCTATTCGATCAACGGCGGTGCATCGTGGAAGCCGAAGCGCGTCTATTCGGATGGTCAAAAAACCTACATCCAGTTTGCGCGGTCGATTGCGGGTCAGGATGCGCCGGTTCTCTACGTTGTCTCGGGCGGACAAAATCGGATCGTCAATTACCGAATGAAGAACGACATGATGATCGTCGACTACGCGATCGACAAGGCGATCCTCATTTCGGGCGTGGGCTGGCACCAGCAAAAAGTCACCCTCAGAAGGGGAGGGTGAGGACATGCGCGCTAGTTATCTCATCCTATACCTCACTCTAGCCCTCGCCGGTTGCCAGACGACTGAAGACGGCTTGACGACCAATGCTACACCGGTCGTCTCGAGCTCCGCCGCCAGCGCGATCGCCGGTGACTTGGCAAGTCGATTTGCCGAACAGGTCCCGCCGGCCACTACCTCGGTGCGGCTGAAATCGGACAAAAGCGACTTTGCGGTCGCGCTCGAGGCCGCCCTCAAAGGTTGGGGCTACTCGGTCACCACCGAGAAGGTCAACAATGACAAAGCGGTCGAGCTTGCCTATTCCATCCAGGGCCTCGACGGCCAACTACTAGCCCAGCTCTCGACACCATCCATTGCGCTCGGCAGGGCCTATGTCGTGTCAGCGGGCGGTGCGACACCTGCCAGCCCGCTTTCCATCATGCAGCGAAACTGACGGAGGATTTTATGGTCCAATCCCTTCAACTGGGAACGCCCAACGGCCAAGGATCCGAAGGTGGAATGCGCCGTCTCAATCGGCTGCCGATCATCGCCGCGATCGTGTTCGTCGTACTATTTATCGGCGTCGTCATCGTCGGCCTGTCGTGGAGGGGCCTGTCTTTCGGGGGACGGAACAACCTCGATAGCGCTTCGAATTCACCTGCCACATCGTTTGGAGATCAGCTCAAGCGGGGCGTTGGCGACGGCATCATCGGCGATCCTACGGAACGTGAGACGTTCCAACCGACACCTACTCCGACGGTCGAACGGAAATCGGAACCGGAACAGCGTGTTTTGGAAACGCCGGCAGCAGAGCGTACAGTAAGGCGACAACCATTGGAGTCTGAAGAGGAGTGGAAGGCACGTCTCAGGAGAGAGCAGGACGAGCAATACATGCGCGAGCAGAACCGTCAGCGCATGGCCCGTCTGCAGGCACGGGCAACAGCCCTCGATTCGCCTTTGAAGGTTGACGTGTCGGAAATCGAGCGTGGCGATAGAGCCAATGCTTCGAACGCGGCTGGTACATTGACCGGAGCCAGGGGGGCTTCAGATCTTTATGCGGCGGCTATGAAGGCAGGGCTGCAGGGTCAAAACCCCGACCCGAACGGGCAAGTCTCGAAAGAAGACTTCTTCAACCAGGACATAAAGGACCTCGGATATCTTCCAAACCAGGTCGTGCCGCAGCTCTCCAGATTCGAACTTAAACGAGGATCGGTCATTCCGGCCACCTTGATTACAGGGCTGAACTCAGATCTTCCCGGCAGGATCACCGCGCAGGTTAGTCAGAGTGTCTATGACAGCGCCACCGGTTACCGGCTCTTGATACCCCAAGGGGCCAAATTGTTTGGACGCTATGATTCGAAGGTCTCTTTTGGCCAGGAGCGTGTTCTTGTGGTCTGGACAGACTTGATCTTTCCCAATGGATCAACTCTTCAGATCGGTGGCATGGCAGGGCCAGATGCTGAAGGTTATGGCGGGTTCCAAGACAAGGTCGATCGCCATCTGTGGCGCACATTTGGCTCAGCGGCGTTGATCGCCCTGATTGGGACAGGCATCGACATGTCGATGCCGCAGAGCTCGACGCTTGCTACCCAGGACACGGCCTCGGATGCCGCACGACGAAACTTTGCTGAGACTTTCGGACGGGCCGCGGAACAAACGATTTCTAAAAACCTCAACGTCCAGCCGACGATCCGAATTCGACCGGGCTACAAGTTCAACGTGCTCGTCGATCAAGACATCGTTTTTCCGGGCAGCTATCGCGAGTGACCTTTAACAGTCAGGGTGAGAAGTGCTGGTTAGCATGATGACTTCACAACTTGAAGAACGCCAACCCCCGCACGTGGCCCTTTTGGGTTGACCTGACTCTTCCGCTCAACTATCCGGTAAGGACGACGTAACGTCACATTTTGTTTCCCATTTTGAATTGCAATTTGATTGCGTTCATTTCCTCACGCGTCGGGGGGCCGTGGATTGGATCAGTGGTTTGAACATCTGATAGAGCAGGTATCGCTGGCGTTAGACGAGAAGTCAGTGAAGATCGTGCTTCAGAACCTGGCACACGAAGCTGGGTTCGAAATGTTCACCTATGTTAGCTTGCAAGCCAACACGCATAAGATCTTGTCGAACTATCCCGAGGTCTGGCAGCAGCGATATCTTGACGAGCTTTATGTATCCGTCGATCCAATCATGCTTGGCCTTAGATACAGGTCAGATCTTTTTGCCTGGTCAAACACCACAGAGGGTCGGCTGAACAAGCAGCAGCGAAAGTTCTTCGCCGAGGCGGCCGAGTTTGGGATCCGGTCGGGCGTATCTATCCCGGTCAGATCCGGGTTCGGTCAAATGGCGATGTTGACGCTGGCCTCCAGTGAGCATGGCTATGCCGAGAGCCGATCAATAACGCCGTCTTTGGCGGCCGCTGCGGTCGGTCAGATGCATGCGAGGATCGACATCCTCGAATTGAAGCCGCGTCTGCATGCGCCTGTTGAGCTAACGCCCGGCCAACTCACCTGCCTGCGCTGGAATGCAGAGGGAAAAACAGCGGACGATATCGCTGATATTGAGAAAACCTCCGCCCATAATGTTCGCTTTCATTTGAAAGGCGCAAAAAGGGCGCTTGGGGCGTCAACCTTGACCCAGGCCGCGAGGATCGCGACGATATTGGGGCTGATCTGACGTCTGTTAGTGCGCCTTGGACGTCGGCATCGGGGGAATGTACCCGAGGATATCAAGCAAGGTCGAAACCACCGTCTGCTGCGCATGGACTGCGATCATTGACGAAAGATACGCTTCCCGCGCCTCTGAAATTTCAATTTCTCCTGGCTGTTTTTTGTACCGGTCGTAGGCCAATTCCGCCTCACTGACGAGACATCGGTGCTTCGAGATAGCCTCAATTGTCAGTCGTTCAATCATGTCTACGGGCTGGCCTCCCAGCAAGCCAATGAGCGGACGAAGGACAATCTTTGGGTTATCCACCTGCTTCTAGCCTCCTCCGGTACGCCGCCGCCAAAGGCTCAGACCGTGACTTCCATCCCGATCGCTACTCCATCACAGCGAACGAGCGACCCTTATCATACAATCGGGCTGTACGACCACATCACGCAGCAGTGTGTACAGAACCCAACCTGCGCTCATAATTCGAGAAGCGGCCGGATTTGTAGAGAATACTCCGTGGTGAAATACTCTACAACCCGCTGCTTTGCTCCTCATGGAGATTCGCGACGTTTTGGCAAACAATTTGAGAGCGCTTAGGAAGGCTCGACACATGTCGCAGGAAACCCTTGCGGATGAGGCCGATATTGACCGCACCTATATTAGCTCGATCGAGAGGGGAGTTTACGCGACGAGCGTTGACGTTCTGGACCGCCTCGCCAAAGCTCTTGGGGTAGAAGCCAGCGAGCTTCTAAGCAGAGATCGAAAACAGAACCCGGGCGATGCAACTGCGCAAAATTCCGATTAGAGTTGAGAGCGCCAGCCGGTCCTGAAATCCAAGTCCGTCAACATCTGGAAGCTGTTGCACCAACGCACTTCAAGGTCGTTGCAGACGTCCGGTATCCTGCGGTTTGCGCGTTTGGTGCTCGGCTTCGAGGCCTCGACGGTCACGACGATCCTCTCGGCGCGGTCAGCTAAGGCGTAGGCAATCAGGAATGGGTCGCGGCCGACCTCGATGATCTCAGCATCGTTGAGATCCGGCGCATATTTTTCGATGACTGTCTGAACGAGGGCAGTATCGACGTCCTGATCCAGTTTGAGGGCATCATAATTGTCGCCCTCATTCAGCCATTTCGCCAATTCCGATCCTTCGGTAATCTCTTCTAATATCTCGACTGGGATCTTCAGCGCGCCGGTCTGTCCCTTATGGACGAGCCAATCCCAGAATTCTGGAACGCGCTGAATAGGATAGTAGAGGTTATGCGCCGTTATAAGGACGTTTGCGTCGAGAAGATGCACGCCGCCCCCTTAAGCCACGCCGTCGGTCAGCGAGAAGACGTTGTTCGGCTTCACGCCGAGAATCGCGGCAGCCTTGGAAGGTGAAAGGGCTCCGTCGGCTAACATCCGTTTCGAAAGGCTCAGCAGGCGATTGCCCAGCCGATGGCGACGCACAAGATAGTAGCTCGGGCCGCCTTCGCTTTCGCGCGCGCGGGCTCGTTGCGCAGCCTTGTTGTTCAGCCATTGCTGCCGAAAGACAGCCGTCACAGACGACCACATGGCTTGGTCGATGATCCCTTCGCGATAGAGCTTGTAGGCGACCATCGAGTGGCTGACCTGCCTCAGCTCCGCGATTTCGCCGATGCGGGCCATCACGATATCCTGACGCGCCCCACGCAATGCGTTCTCGCCAGCGATCTCGGCCGAAGGCAGCAGGATACGGCCCGCCACATCGTTGCAGAAGGTTTCAATGACCGATGTGGGCCGCCCACCGCTCACTCCGGTCTGGCCAAGCCAGATATGGGCAAGCTCGTGAAGTAGCGTGAAGGACCACGCCTGCTCGCTGTCTTGATCGTTGATCACTACGAAAGGTGCGACCTTGTCCGAGAGAGCGAAGCCCCGAAAGAGTTCGACATTGAGTGCACTGTGGTGACTTCCGAGATTGCCGATCAACAACACGAAAATCCCTGCGGCCTCGGCGCGTTCGCGCAGATAAGCGAAGCCTCTTGACGTGCCGCGGCCGTTACCGGATCGGAAAGACTGGAGGCTGAAGCCTAGACGCTCCCTGATCGCAGCAGCGAGTCCCTCTGGACCACCGCGGTAGTCATAAGATCCTACGAAATCCAGTGCTTCGGCCTCTTCCTCACTTTCGAGGAGCGAACGCACCATTTCCTGGCGAGCTCGAACTTCGCGCAGCAGCGTGTCGACGAGCGCCGCATCGCGTTGTGCGTATTCGTCGGGAAGGGTCCGGAAATCCTCGCCTCGTGCAGCTGTCACTGGCGGCTCGGCAAGATAGAAGGTGAGCAGGGGCCGGCGATATTGGGTCGACATCTTGATCAGTTGCGGACGAGTAGGTTCAACCTCGCCGTTTTCAAGCATGGCAAGGCGATCGCTGCCCGCAACACCGCGTGCATCGCCGATGCCGAGCTTGTCGGCAGCATCTTCGACGGTGAGCCCTGCGGTTTCGCGAGCCCAACGCAGGATCGACGGGTTGACCTTTGGCACCTTTCACCTCCGCTAGAGTCAGCCAATACTTGGTCCGATTTGATCATGCAATCGTTACGAAAGATATAGGTGTCCTGTCGACGCAAAGCCACCCGGCCCTGGGTCAGCTTTTCCACTCTCGCTCCCCATAGCACGTCGACTCCCTTGGGGCATCGCTTCGGCGAATAATCAGGGGGCATTGCATATCCCTATGCACAGATTACCCACTATCGCCGTCGCGGATATCGAAATTAACCCGGAGGGTCTTGCGCGGCAGCGATCTCTATAATCCTCACGATATAGAAGGTGATCTAGGCGGCGATGGTGGCCAAAAACATGATGCCGCCTTCGACGCGCTGTCGCAATGCCTGAAGGCTGGCAAAGGTAAGTGTTCCAGCTACTCCGTGCGTAGCCTTGTTGAAGACCGGGAAAAGCTGAAGGATGTCATCGATATCCTTTTCCACGAATCCGAGCATTTCAGGTGAATCCGCGCCTTTCCGCTGCAGCAAGAAGCGAATCTTCGCACGTCGTGAAGGGGTGCCTTGCTGTGTTTTCTCGCAATTGGCGTCCGCTGCGAGCACAGCTTCGTTGTCTGCCCATCGGTCCAGAATCTCCGAGAAAATCTCCCTTACGCTGGTACAGAAATGCCTAGCCGCATCGGTGTTGGCTGGATTGAGGACAAAAAGCGCTCCCCGCCATCGGTCGCACAGGTCGCTCGAAAGGTCTGCCAGGTAGTCGAGGATTCCCGTGTCCTGCGCGTTTTCCGCATGTGCGCTTGCATCGGTGTTCAATGCATAAGCTACCGCAACACTGTTGCTACTCTCGCGCTCGGCCGCAGAGAGGATTTCCTCGTTGACGGAGCCAGCGTGCTCCATTCGCTCGTACCGAGCGCTCAGGTCGAAAGATGAGTCCCTGACGTCAACATATCGCGTTGTGGTTAGAGCGCGAAGTGCGGACAGTCGGCTTTGTCGCTCGCGCTCCACTTGTGCGTTATGCGACCGTACAGCTTGGTTATATTTGTTGATGGCGGCCTGGCGCTTTTGGTTATGCTGTCGGACCTCCCGGTTATGAGCTTCCACCACGCGCTTGTTGTGCTGATTGACTCTATCGATCTCGCGGTTGACCTCACGTACCTGCTTTTCGTAAGCAGCTTTATTGGCTCGGTTTGCCCGGTCAACTTCTTGGTTATACCGCCGGATCGCATCCCGCTGCTTTTGCTCTTGCTGCCGAACCCAAGCGTTATACTGGGATGGCGTCATTCTCCGGACCATCAATCCCTCCCTGATCCTCTCGCCAACGTAGTAGGTGGGCTTGGTGCTATGTTTCTTCAAGTGTAGGTTTGGTATCGCGCAACGGTCGCAAAAGTCTGGCGCGAATTAGGATAATTGTGACGGTTCTCCAGCAACAGATGAGTCGGTTGGTCCGGTGCGGTCAACGTGACCACCCGCCCAAATACAAGAGATTCCCTTCACCGAATCCCGATACGCGAAAGATCGACACGGATACCAGCTTTGCCTGCGTCCATTTTTTCCACCGGTTCGCCTTCTGAGCCACCCGCTGTGTCCGTTAGTCCACTGTCTTCGACCGGTTCCTCCCGCTTGCTCGATTTGCCGTTGATGAAAGTCGCTCCGCCGGGGTCTTCGGCCTCAAACACACGCGTTCCTTCGAACACCCCGGTTCGCCACGCATAGATCGCGTCATCCACCATTTGCGGCAATACCTCCTGGTTCGTCGGCCGACCGTACCATTTCGTCACGATACGGGCGACCTTGGCAAAGAGAGCGGTGCCCATGCGAAGGTTTGAACAAGAGTCAAAGATCTCCGGCGTCAACTGGGAGGTATCCGTGATGCCAACGCCCGCGGGAAATTGGGTTATGCCAATGCGGACGTTTGCTTGACCGACATAGTTGCGGATGGCGTCAACGCCCATCGCAGGATCTGCAGGCTTCGGAACAAGCACCAGCCTTCCACCGATCTTTACCGAAATGGCCAGCGGATCGTCGGACCCGGCGGCGCTGATGAATTGTTCGACGATTGCTGGAGTGAGCGAGGGATCTGAGCATTTCTCGATGAGAGCCATGTCGATCATAGTCGTCTTTCTGATCAGCGGTTGAAGGAGGTTACGAGCGGTTTGTCGAAGAGCCGTGCCCAGGCAACCGCACTTGCAGTTTGAATGGGGACGATTGAGGTGCCTTCAGTCCACCATCCGTTTCCGACGGCGACGATCATGTCCGGGTCATGAAAGATCGAGTGCAGGATCGGCCAGACGAGCAGTTGCTCATAGCAGATCAGCGGGGCAACACGCGTACTGCCGATGTCGACAACAGGATTATCGAAGAAGTGCGCTCGCGCGCCCCCGCTTTCCCCAAGCAGCCGGCGCCAAGGCTGCCACATGGCGCCTGGCACCGGCATTCGCTCCCGATAGATTATCTTCCCGCCCGCTTCGGTGATAGCGACCAGCACGTTGTCATAGCCACCTTCGATGACGACTGCTCCACCGGCAATCACAATCTTATCGGAGTCCTTCAGCGCTCTCTGCCAGACCCGCTCTGTAGTCGGCGTCCAGAAGCCAAGCGCGCTTTCCGGAAAAACCGTGACCCGACCGCCGGTCGGGAACGTTACGAGCGCAGCACCTGCCAGATCGAGCTGTCGCTGAAGCGACGGGTCACGACCAAGGCTCGCACCATATTCGAGGTCGACACCCGTCCACCCCGGGGGTAGAAGGGTGGGTGTCCAGCTAGCGGCGGACCAAGCCCAGATGCCCGAAAGGGCAAATATTGCAATCGGCCTACACCGTGTCACGAGTACGGCGAGGCCGGTTGCAAGGACCACGAGGCCGAGCCAGCGCCATCCAGGAAACAAGACGCCTGCAGCGGTAATTGGGTGCGCCCAGCCCAGGATTCCGAAGGGCGGAACTGCCATTAGAATACCGGCCGCGAGATAGCGAAAAGCTCGCTCCAATTCGTCCGCCGCGCTCCAGAGCAGGGTATGAACGAACACAAAGGCGCCCGACGCGACGAGCCAGAGCAGGATCCCGGGTAGTATGTCGGAGCCATAAAAGGTCGCAACGCCCTGCGGCAGTCCGCGCGACGCAGCCAGAAAATAGCCCCCTGAAACAAGCGCTGCGACTTTTCGAGACTTTGCCATCGACCAGACGACTGGGAAGGCGAGCGACAGGGGAAGCGCGAGGACAAAGCCGCTCCAGGCCAACCAACCGGCGCCGATCGCAGAGACAACGAGGAGGCTCGTTCGAAGGTCAGGGCGCAAAGGTCAGCACCTCCTTCGCCAGGCCGAGGATCCCCGCAACCGGGAGCGGACCGAAGTATCGCGAGTCGTACGATCCCTTGAAATCAGAGTGAAGGAAGACAAACCCGTCGCGGACCACGCCGCCCGCATAAGGGGTGAGTGATCTCCCCTCTCCGTCTATCGGAGCCAGCCTTGAATTGGGCAAGGGGATGTCTTCAACGAGGACCGTTTGCTTGATCTCGACCTGCTGCCCGGCGACCGCGGCGACCCTCTTGATCAACGGCGCATATCCTCCGGGGCAAAGACCCGATCGGATATAACCGCGCTGCGCGGCGCGTTCCATGTCTGGCCTTTCGGGCGGGCAAATGAAGATGAGGTCGCCGCCACGCGCCGGCCGGTCCAGCGGTTGGATACGCCATAGTCCGATTGGCTCGCTTGGCGTGGAGTTCAGGCGATAGCCGGCGAGCCCTGCCGTTGCTATAGAGACGGGGACGCATAGAGCGGTAAAAGCCAAAGCTAAACCGCGCTTCTGCCATATCCGAAGGTGACTGTGGATAACGGAATTCATTTGAGTGATAGCCCTTGGGATTTGGTTTGGCGGAGGGTCTCCGCCTGCTTTGCCGCGTTGACGCTGCGCTCATGCGCCGCCAGTTGCTGGCTGGCGCGCATCAAGCTCCAGGCGGATTGGATCTCGGCTTTTTGCCCCGGATTCATGCCCGATGTGACGGTGCGGAACGTCTCGCCGCTTGTGTCTTTGGCAGCCAGGGGCAGGAAGGTTCTTTCGCCGAAACGTTCCGAGACCGCGCGCGCAAAGCCTTCCAGTTCTGCCTTGATCATCTTGTCCGCGAGCGCGAACTCCAGGCCGGACGGAAGATCGTTCCGGTCGATGGCGTCACGGACGCGCTCGAGGACGCTTTTCGCGCTAGCCGACAGGGCAGGGATGTCGATCGATACCTGTCTGCGCGTCGATAGCTCCTCTCCCCGCATGCGCGCCTCCAGCGTGTCGCGCTGACGCAGATAGTCGGTCAGGCTGGCAGCGAGCGCGGGCACGTTGGCGATCGCGCGGTCCCGGTCTCGCTTGTCGGCAGCGCTGGAGAGCATGCCGGTCTTCCCTTTGAGCGGGCCAAAGCTTTCTGGCTTTTCAGCGATTGTTTGCAGTCTGGCCGCTGCACTCGCTTTATCCGCCAGCATCTTGTCGACATCGACGGCTTTGAAGGCGGCTTCAGGGTTCGCATAGACAAGCTGAAACCGGGTCGAGACCTCTTCCCATTGCTTCTTCAAGGCAGGATCTGCTGCGAGCCTGTCTTCAACAGCCTGATCGACGGTTTTGGGGTAAGTCGTAATACCAGCGACCATGGGCTTTGCCTCCTTGGGGGGATTGGATTTGAGCGTTGGGCCAAGGCCGATCCTGGCGCCGATTGCCGCAAGCCGGCTGGCCAGATCGGCCAACCGCTCGGCCTGCCTTGCGGTCCAATCAAGCCGGTCGCGGGCGATCGTTCTGGCGACGTTGACGAGATGCAGACCACGCGCCTCGGCAAAACGAAGTGCCTGCCGGTAGAGGTTGCCGCCCGAATAATCGAGCGTGGTCTCTTTGGCGTTAGTGCGCGACAGCATCTCGACGAGCCCGCCCGCTTTGGCAAAGGAGCGGCGGCCGTAATAGACGGCAAGATCCTCGCGGTGGCGCGTCATTGCCACATAGGTCAGATGCCGATCGAGCGAGAGAGAGGCGAGCACTTTCACGCGATCAACGGTAGCCCCTTGGCTCTTGTGCACCGTCGTGGCGTAGCCGTGGTCAACATTTTTGTAGAAGCGCTGTTCGACGCTTACGTGCCGGCGTTGCTCCGCGTCCCCGATCTCGGCGACGATGCGGCCAGGCGAGGCCTCGACCACTCTGGCCAGCATGCCATTCTTGACGCCGATCGATCCCTCATTCTTCAGGAAGACGATCTGGTCGCCGGCAGCAAACCTTCTTGTACCATCACCTGTCTTGAAGACGTGGCCCTCTTTGATGATGCCGCGTTCCACAAGCTTTTCGCGGGCTAGCTCGTTGAGCATACGAACGTCGCGTCGCAGATGCGCGAGGATCAGCGACGTCTTCTCAGGATCGTAATCCCGGTTCCAGTCGGCGATCAGGTTGCTGACGACCTGGCCCTTCAGCTCCGAGGCCATCATACGGCCATGGGCGCCATAGGCTTCGACCGCTCTGCCGATGTTGCCACGGGCAAGATCAAGCGACGCGTCCCGCATCCATTCTTCGCGCTGACGATAGATGGTTTCCAGTTCCGCATAGCCGATGCGATCGGCGATCGCGCGGAATGCGGCGCCGGCCTCGATCGGCTGCAACTGTTCGGGATCACCGACCAGAACCAGCTTGGCGCCGGTCTTCGTGACAGCTTCGACGAAGAGCGCCATCTGCCGGGATGAGACCATGCCGGCCTCATCCAGCACGAACACGGTCTTATCATCGAGCTGGTTTCTTCCCTGATCCCAGCGCAGCTCCCAGGACGACAGGGTACGGGAGACGATACCGGCTTCTTTCTCCAGACCTTCGGCCGCCTTGCCGGCGAGCGCACCCCCGACGACACGATAACCGGCCGCTTCCCATGCCTCGCGGGCCGCCTTCATCATCGTGGTCTTGCCAGCGCCGGCGCGACCAATCACGGCTGCGATCCGCTCTGGCCCGGCGACATGTTCAATCGCTACCTTCTGCTCGCTGGACAGGCGCTCGTGTCTCCCAAAGACGGCCGTCAGCACGGCGTCTTTCACGCCATGCGACGTGCGCTGAGAGAGCCAGATGGCGCGATTGGCCATTTCGGCTTCGAGCCGGATCAGTTCGCGTGTCGTGTATTTTGCAGGTTGCCGGACCCCAGTCGTAAAGTCGATCCGCTCGCGGTCAAGCCGCAGCGTCTGTGGGTCCTGCAGGATGCGCGCCATTAGGTTCCGGAAGAGGGCGGGATCGTCGATATAGCGATGGAGCACTTTGGCGATATCGCGCTCATCGAATACGCTTTTTTCGCGTGTGATCAGGTCGAGCACGATCTCGGGACTAGCTTGGATGCGCCGAGCATTCTCCACCCGTCGCTCCTCCTGCAACTCCAGCCGCTCAAGGGAAACCGTCTCGGCCGCCGTGCCATCTGCGGTCGCGACCTTTCGCTCGATCGCCTTGGTGCCGACTCCGAGATGAATGGTCGGTGTCAATTCTATCCCTTGCCTCTCGAACGAACGACCGTCAACGCGGATGTCGAGACCGGCAAGCGCAAGATGCCGGTTCTGGCAGGCGAACCAGCCATCGCGAAACTCGTTGAAATCGTCGGCACCGCCGGCCCAAAGCTTGTAAACGATCTTGCCGGCATCGTTGCGGACCGGATTGCCGTCAGCTCCGGTCACCGGGACTTTCTTGGGGCCGAAGCCGTCCTCCGACAACGGTCGCAAGGTGGTCATCAGATGGATATGCGGATTGCCGGGTGCGTCATGAAAAACCCAATCCGCGACCATGCCCTTGGACGTGATGTGCAGCGCTACGAACTCCCGGACAAGCTCGATATTCTGCTGAGGTGAAAGCTCGATCGGCAGAGCGATCGTCACATCCTTGGCAAGCTGCGCATCCGAGCGCTTCTCGAAATCCTCGACCCTGTTCCAGAAGGCTTCTGACGCACCGGATACCGAGCGGTCGGCAATCATCGACCGGAGCCACTCCGGCGCATCGGCCGGGATCGAAAACTCCTCGTGCAGCAATCCCTGTTTGCGGGTGTAGTCGATCGTGCGGGCTTCCCGCTTATATTCCATCTTGGCGCAATGTCGGTAGGCCGCAGACAGCACCGCGCTGCGGCCGGAACCGCGGGCAACGATGCTGACTGAGAAATGCGGGACGGCCACGAGCAGGACACTCCATCTTCCGAATGAATTCAACATATTCGAGAGGATCGGAGCGGCCCCGCCGGGGCCTTCAGCCAGAGCGTCGCGTTAGCGACGTATAATTGCGCCCTTGGATGCCGTCCTTCGAACGGCCGGGATGATGGTCAAAGGCGTTGGCAGAGCCAACTACCACTTATGATAGTCGCTTCGCGCCTGAACTTCTGAAAGTTTCCAAAAGGTCACAGACAGGAAAAACGTTCAGAAGGATCGATCGGAAATGAAGAAATCGTCGCTTCAGCTGCGCAAGGACATTGCCAAACTCCAGGAGCAGCTTCGTCAGGCGGAGACACGCGAAGCCGAACGGCTCGGCCGGATCGCATTGAAGGCGGGCTTGGGAGAGATCGAGATCGAAGAGGGCGAGTTGCAGACAGCCTTCGAGGCCGTTGCGAAGCCGTTTCGCGAGAGCCAACGGAGCCCGAAAGCTGGAGCGAGCGGAGGCGAGGCGAAAGATACAAACGCGACGACCGGCTCTGGTGCGGCTTCGGGCCAACCTGCTGAGGCTTGAGCGAATGGCCCGCACAACAATGTCTGACGCGCGCAAGAAAGATACGCGGGAAAAAATTGAGCTCGGCGGTCTCATCGTCAAAGCGGGCCTGAGGTTCGAAAAGAGAGCGCTTCTACTCGGAGCGCTGATCGACCTCCAGCAGCGTCTGGCCCATGATGGCGCTGAGCGTGACAGGCTGATCGCTATCGGGTCGGGGGCCTTCGGCGATGACGGCGAATAAGATTATCATCACGGTGGCTCCTGCCATCCTGATGATCGTGGTTATGTTCATCTTGACGGGACACGAACAGGCACTTTCCGCACTGGGTAGATCGGAAAACGCGCGACTGATGCTCGGCCGCACGGGTATCGCGTTGCCGTTCGTTGCGGCGGCAGCACTAGGCCTGATCTACCTATTTGCGAGCGCAGGCGCGGTGAACATCAAGGCGGCGGGCCTGGGTGTTCTCGCTGGTGGATTGGCGACGGCAGCAGTCGCCTTCGTTCGGGAGAGTACGCGGTTGCTCACTCTCGCGGGCAATGTGCCATCCGGCCAATCCATTTTTTCGTTCATCGACCCCTCGATACTTATCGGCGGCGGCGCAGCAGCTCTCGTTGCAGCCTTCGGGCTTCGTGTCATGGTCCTTGGCAATGCGGCCTTCGCAAGGCCAGAGCCGAAACGCATTCGCGGCAAGCGTGCGCTTCACGGCGAAGCGGAATGGATGAACATGAAAGAAGCCGAGCGGCTATTTCCATCATCGGGAGGCATCGTGATAGGAGAACGCTATCGCGTCGATCGCGACAGCGCAGCCGACCGGCCATTCTATGCTAACGATCGCATGAGTTGGGGCGGCGGCGGCACATCCGAGCTCCTGTGCTTCGACGGATCCTTTGGGTCCTCGCACGGCATCGTCTTCGCCGGATCGGGTGGCTTCAAGACGACCTCCGTGACGATCCCGACGGCGCTGAAATGGGGAGGAGGGCTGATCGTTCTCGATCCCTCGAACGAAGTCGCGCCGATGGTCGCGAGACACAGGCAGGAAGCCGGTCGACGGCTGCGAACGCTCGACCCTCGTCAGCCGGATATCGGCTTTAACGCGCTCGACTGGATCGGCAAGTTCGGTGGTACGAAGGAAGAAGATATCGCCTCTGTCGCGTCGTGGATCATGAGCGATACGGGGAGGGCGAGCGGCGTACGCGATGACTTTTTCAGGGCGTCGGGTTTGCAGCTTCTGACTGCGATGATTGCCGATGTCTGCCTCTCCGGCCATACCGAGGCGGAGGACCAGACGCTGCGGCAGGTGCGCGCCAATCTTTCCGAGCCGGAGCCAAAACTGCGCCAACGTCTTCAGGACATTTACGACAATTCCAGCTCGGACTTCGTGAAGGAGAACGTCGCAGCCTTCGTCAACATGACGCCTGAGACCTTCTCCGGTGTCTACGCCAATGCGATCAAGGAGACGCACTGGCTCTCCTACAAGAACTATGCAGCATTGGTGTCCGGCTCAACTTTCTCGACGGAGGACATAGCATCCGGGACGACCGACGTTTTTCTCAACATCGATCTGAAGACCTTGGAAACCCATTCGGGCCTGGCCCGTGTTATTATCGGCTCCTTCCTGAACGCGATCTACAATCGCGACGGAAAGGCGGACGCCCGTGTCCTGTTCCTGCTCGATGAAGCGGCTCGGCTCGGGTATATGCGGATTGTGGAGACCGCTCGTGACGCGGGCCGCAAATATGGCATCACGCTGACGATGATCTATCAATCGATCGGACAGCTGCGGGAGACGTACGGGGGACGCGACGCATCGAGCAAGTGGTTCGAGAGCGCCAGTTGGATATCCTTTGCGGCGATAAATGATCCGGAGACCGCCGACTACATCTCGCGCCGGTGCGGCACGACCACGGTCGAGATCGACCAGGTCAGCCGCAGCTTCCAATCACGGGGATCGTCGAGGACCAGATCAAAGCAGCTGGCGGCCCGACCGCTGATCCAACCGCACGAGGTGCTGCGAATGCGAACCGATGAGCAGATCGTTTTTACCGCCGGCAATCCGCCCCTTCGTTGCGGCCGTGCAATATGGTTCAGACGGGAGGAGATGAAGGCTTGCGTCTCCGACAGCCGGTTCAGCCCGAAATCCGAGCAGTGATGTTGCCGAAAGAGTTTGGCGCGGAAGGATCGTTACCCGAATGGGCGAAGACCGCCCGTGGGCTTCGTTCGCGGGACGCGAATAGAGCCGTATGCCAAAGGCAGACCGTCTGAAGTAACTTGCCACTTCACGGAGATGAATCGATGGCCACTGTCCGATTCAAAACTGTCATTGGACGCTCGCTGCCAAAAGCGCGATTCTGTCACGATGATCGCACAACCCTACCAGCTCTATGTGGAAAGAACGGACCGGACAAAAAACATGTCCCGCTTCTATGCGATGTCGATCGAGCCAAACCTCTTTGGCGAAGCTTGCCTGACACGGCGCTGGGGTCGTATCGGCGCAAAGGGTCAAATGATGATGCACCATTTCGAGCGGGAAGAGGATGCGGTTCTGCTTTTCCTGCATCTCACCCGCCAGAAAAGGAACCGCGGATATCGCACCCTTCCCAGCAACAATCTCTGATTGCAACTGAAGCGCCCCTTTCAACCATGAAAGCCGAGCGCAAATCTGCTATCGCCATTTTAGCTCCCAGGCCTGAAGGAATATCCGTTTGAAAGCCGCCACCTTCGCGTTCATTGCCGCCATCTCCATAGCGACGGTGCTGCAACCCATCTCATCCAGTGCCGCTTCCAGGAACGTGGCTCAGTTTCAAAAATGCGGTTCCGGCTCTCGTATGAACTGCGTTGTGGATGGCGACACGATCTGGTTTGGCGGTGACGAAATCAGGATTGCGGATATCGACACACCGGAGATAAGCGAACCGAATTGCCGATCCGAGCTCGCGCTCGGCAACAAGGCCACTGCCCGATTGATCGAGTTGATCAACGCTGGACCTTTCGAGTTGAAGGCATGGCCAGGGCGGGACGAAGATCGCTACGGCCGAAAGCTACGTGTCCTTACGCGAGACGGGCGCAGTCTCGGTGATATCCTGGTTTCGGAGGGCTTGGCGCGGACATGGTCTGGCAGACGCGAACCTTGGTGCTAGTATCCGGCTCGCTCGAAGGCAAGCCGGATGCGACTGTTACCGGCGCCGGTTCCAGTCGGTCTCGAAGTTGACTTCGATCTCGACGAAGAACGGGATCTTGATCGCGAGCTTCATGCCGAGCTTGCCCTTGCGGAAGAAATGCTGGGCGACCTTAGCAAGTGCGCGAAGACGGCGGCCAGTGGCGCTGAGGAATTTTGCGAGCTGTTGCATCATGGATCTCCTGTTGATTGCATTCATTGCGGGGATGAATTGCGAACCGGGAAGGAGGGCTGCACCCATTGGGCCGAAGCGGAGCGGAGGGCCTGATGGCGCCTGAATTTTGACGCGCGAGGAGCATTAAGCGGGGAAAATTCTGGCGTCATCAGGTTGCAGCCAGACGCCCGGGACGCACCATCCCTGATGTCGATGAAAAGAGATCAACAGGAGATCTTCGACAGCGCGTTATGCACGCGGCGCAGTTTGATACCGCTCCTCACGATGGTGGCTCTGCATCGACGTGGCCGTCCAGTTCGGTAGTCGCCAACGTCAGTTCAGCCTGCGCGAGATCAAGCTCGGCCTCAATCAGGCGGCGTTCGGAAAAATCGACAGCGTTACGCAATTCGGCACGAAGTTCTTCGATCTGGCATTCGAGTTCGTAGGTCATCGTCTGATCTCCTATGTGAAAGATGATCAGCGGCGCCGGGTAGGGAATGACTTCGTCAGGGATCGCTGAAGCGACCGGCAGCGCCGGGGAGTGGGGGAGCCGATTTCGTGTTGGCGGCTCCGCTGCCAACTCGAAATTGGGGGTACTGCTCATCCTTTACGACGGCAGTCCCGTCGGCATCATCATCGGGTACTGAGCACGTTCCCTTCCCCTCCGTATGGCACCAAAAAGCCGGACCCGGCTCGATGCCGGGTCCGGCTTGAAATCTCGGAGAGAAGAGAAGGCTCCGCCGGTGGCAGA